>CALIQN010000073.1 GCA_938044045.1 uncultured Peptococcaceae bacterium | reverse complement strand
TTTTAGCGAAATAAAAACTACTGGATACTGCCCTTGCTCTGAAAAATGTTTAGTTTTCTCAATATCTAAGCCATTAAACAATTCTTTATTTTCTTTACTAATCGTAATCGCATAATAATCCGTCGCATACGGATCATCTAAAACCCTTATTTTATCTGGATAAGTTGCAATATAATTCAAGTTAACTGGCATATCATTGACACAAGCATCAGAACCGCCTGTTTCAAGTTCTTGTATACAGACACTGAAATTGGCAAGTAGCTTGACTTCTTTTACAATCCCATCCTCTTTTAGCTTAGTTGCTGCCTCCGCACCAGTGGTGCCAAGTTGTGCACAGATGACCTTGCCTTTTAAATCTTCAGCACTCTTAATATCGGTATTCTCTTTAGGCACCACAATCCCTAAAGAAGCATTCATATAAGGTTCTGAAAAAAGCACTTGTTCATTACGCTCTGGTGTAATACTAATGCCCGCTGCCGCTGCATCAATTTGACCTGTTGCTAAAGCACCTGTTAAAGAATCAAATTCAAGACTCGTAAAAGTGACTTCAAAGCCTTGATCCTTGCCAATGGCATTCATGAGGTCTACATCAAAGCCACCTATAATACCTTCTTTATCTTGATATTCAAATGGTGGAAATTCTGGGTCAGTCCCGACAACAATTTTCTTTTCTGTTGCACGCTGAGCCATATCACCGTCTTTTGCAGCATTGCAACCCACTAGACTACCAATTGTTAGCCCTGCCATAAGTGTCGTGACCAATATTGTTTTTAATTTCATGATGTCCTACCTCCTGTATCATTTTTCACAGTATACAAGGTTTTGCATAAAAATTCAATATTATTTTATAAAAATTCATATTTTTATTTTAATGAATACCACTGGCAAAAACTACCGCCTCAACTTTCTTTGCCCCATGGGCATAAAGCACCTTGCTCGCTACTGCTAAGGTCACACCTGTTGTCATAATGTCATCTATCAAAAGCACATTCTTTCCAGCAATCAAGCCTTCATTTTGTATGCTAAAAGCATTTTTGATATTTTCTTGTCGTGCATAATAGCTTAGTCCTGCCTGTACTTTTGTTTTTTTCCTGCGATACAAGACCTTTGTATAAATTTTCATTTCTTTGATTTCTGCTATACCTTTTGCCAAACAAAGGCTTTGATTATATCCCCTCTCTTTTTCCTTACTACGGTGCAAAGGGATAGGGATAAGAACCCAATCCCCCTCTGGTACAAGGGACGCTAAAAGCTTGCCCATGGCTTCCCCTCGCCAGGGTTCGTGGTGATACTTTATCTTTTTCAGTGCTTCTCTGACTTCTTTTTCATAAGGGTAGAGGGCATGAACTTTTAAAAAATCCTTTGGCCACTTGCGACAATTATCACAAAGATTTACTTGACGCCCAAAAGTATGACAACGCCCGCAATGACCTAGCGCCTCTTTTCTACATTTAAAATAGGCTTGGCATGTTGGACATAAACCTAAAGCCGTCAAAGGCTTTTGACAGAGTACGCACATACTTGGCTCTGGAAAAAACCATGATAATACTGTTTTGAGCATTTATAGCCCCCTTTCTCATCTTGCCTTAGTAATTACAAAAAGCTTCATTTGGGTATGTAGCAAATGATACATAAAGGAGATAGAATTATGAACCAATTTGAACTCATCAGCGACTTTTCGCCTACAGGTGATCAACCTCAAGCTATTGATGCCCTAGTTGAGGGCTTAAATCTTGGCTACCCTAAGCAAATTCTTCTTGGTGTGACTGGTTCTGGTAAAACCTTTACCATGGCAAATATCATTGCCAAAGCCAACCGCCCTGCCCTCATTTTAGAACCTAATAAGACTTTAGCCGCTCAGCTTTATAATGAATTTAAAGCTTTTTTTCCTAATAATGCTGTCGAATACTTTGTCAGCTACTATGATTATTATCAACCAGAAGCCTATGTGGCGTCTACAGATACCTATATCGAAAAAGATGCCCAAATTAATGATGAAATTGAAAAACTTCGCCACTCGGCAACAGCTGCTTTGCTCGAACGTCGTGATGTCATTATCATTGCTTCTGTCAGTTGTATTTACGGTTTAGGGTCACCTGAATTTTACAAAAACCAAGTCCTTTCCCTTCGCCTTGGTCAAGAAATGCAAAGAGAGGATATTTTAAGAAAACTCATTGAAATTCAGTTTGAACGCAACGACCTAGAACTCAAACGAGGTACCTTTCGTGTGCGTGGTGATGTCATTGAAATCTTGCCCCCATCCAGTAGCGATAAGGTCATTCGCCTAGAGCTTTTCGGGGACGAAATTGACGCCATTAGTGAAGTGGATCGCCTAACTGGCAAGATTACCGGTAAAAGAGAGCATATCTCTATTTATCCAAACACCCACTATGCCACTGATCCAGAAACACTAAAAACAGCTATCACTGCCATTGAAGAAGAACTCGAAGAACAAATTGCCTATTTTAAATCAGAAGATAAATTTTTAGAAGCCCAACGGATAGAGCAACGTACACGCTACGACCTTGAGATGTTGACTGAAGTCGGCTTTTGCTCCGGGGTAGAAAATTATGCCAGACCCCTTTCAGGACGACCTGCCAATTCGACACCGGATACCCTCTTAGGCTTTTTTCCTGAGGATTTCATCCTCTTTATTGATGAAAGTCATGTCGCTGTCCCTCAAGTTGGAGGTATGTATGCAGGGGATAGGGCGAGAAAAGAAAACCTTGTCAAGCACGGTTTCCGTCTCCCCTCTGCCCTTGACAATCGTCCTTTGCGTTTTGATGAATTTGAGCATCTGACTAAGCAGACCATCTATGTCTCAGCCACACCAGGTAAGTATGAAAAAGAAACTGCCATGCAAGTTGTGGAACAAGTTATTCGTCCAACAGGTCTCCTTGACCCACTGGTAGAAGTGCGTCCTATCGAAGGACAAATCGATGATATTTTAGATGAAATCACCGAAACCACCAAAAAAGGAGAACGTGTCCTAATCACCACCTTAACCAAAAAAATGGCAGAAGACCTGACAGACTACCTTGCCAACTTCAATATCAAAGTGCGTTATCTTCATTCGGAAGTTAAGACGTTAGAACGCATGAATATCATTCGTGATTTGCGTTTGGGGACCTTTGATGTGCTTGTGGGGATAAACCTATTGAGAGAAGGCTTAGACCTACCAGAAGTCTCCCTTGTCCTCATTCTTGATGCTGACAAAGAAGGCTTTTTACGTTCGGAACGTTCCATGATTCAGACCATTGGACGTGCGGCACGTAACGCCAACGGTCGTGTCATCCTCTATGCCGATAAAATTACCGACTCCATGAAAGTTGCAATCGAGGAAACCTCACGCCGCCGTACCTTGCAAGAAGCCTACAACCAAGCCCATGGCATCACCCCAAAAACCATTCTAAAAAAAGTTGCCGAAGAAATAAAGGCAACCCAAGAGGTTTCTGAGATACCGACACTCACTAAAGAAGTGCCACTGGATAAAAAAGGACGTAAACTTCATCTTGAAACCCTTAAACGTGCGATGAAACAGGCCGCCAAAAACCTAGAATTTGAACTGGCAGCCGAATTACGTGATGAAATCGCCCGTCTTGAAAACGATAATACAAAGTAACTAAAGGAGGTCACCTTGGATAATAAAAAAATCGTAATAAAAGGTGCACGGGTTCATAACCTAAAAAATATTGATCTTGAAGTCCCTAGAGGAAAGCTTGTGACCATGACAGGTTTATCTGGTTCCGGCAAGAGTTCCCTAGCTTTTGAAACCATCTATGCCGAAGGACAAAGACGCTATGTGGAGTCCCTTTCTTCTTATGCTCGCCAATTTTTGGGGCAAATGGATAAACCAGAAGTTGATGAAATCAGTGGTTTATCCCCAGCCATCTCCATTGACCAAAAAACCACCAGCAAAAATCCACGCTCTACTGTCGGTACGGTGACAGAAATCTACGATTATCTACGTTTGCTCTATGCTCGTGTCGGTACCCCCCATTGCCCTGAATGTGGTGATGTGATTAGCAAGCAATCCATTGACCAAATGGTTGAACAAATCCTAAGAGAAGAAGAGGGCAGTCGTCTGGTCATTCTCTCGCCCATCATCACTAATCGCAAAGGGGAATTTAAAAAAATCTTTGATGATTTGAGAAAAAATGGTTTTATCCGTGTACGTGTCAATGGAGAGATGCAAGAATTAAGTGAAGACATTACCTTAAGCAAGACAAAAAAACATACCATCGAGGTTGTCGTTGACCGTATCAAGCTAAAAGATGGTATCCAGTCACGTCTTAGTGATTCCTTACAAATTGCCCTAGAGATGGCTGATGGTTTTGCTATGGTAGAAGTCAATGGCGAAAAAATGCTCTCCTTTAGTGAGCATTTTGCCTGCCCTAAGTGCAATATTTCTTTACCAGAACTCAGCCCACAACTTTTTTCTTTCAATAGTCCTTTAGGGGCTTGCCCCCATTGCGATGGTTTGGGGCATCAGATGGCACTTGATGTCAATCTCTTAATTCCTAATCCCAAATTAACCTTAAATGAGGGCGCCATCGCCCCATGGTCTAAAAATGGCGTCAGTAACTTTTACCAACGTAGGCTTTTTGCCTTTGCCAAGCTTGAAAATATTGACCTCAATACCCCTTGGGAAGCATTAAGCGAGGTGCAAAAAAATGCCATTTTGTATGGTGGTAGCCAAGAAACCATTCGCTTTTCCTATACCAATCTTTTCAAAAATCAACAAGAACATGAGACGGTTTACGAGGGACTGATTAGCAATTTTAAACGTCGTTACCAAGAGTCAAGCTCAGAAGATGTGCGTGAAGAAATTGAAAAATATATGGTAAGCCATCCTTGCCCTAATTGTAAGGGCAAAAGACTCCGAAAAGAAGCCTTAGCGGTAGAATTTTCGGGACAATCTATTGCCACGATCACTGATATGACCATCCAAGAGGCCCTTTATTTTTTTGAAAATGCTAAACTTGATGAGCGCAAGGCTTTCATCGCCAAACAAATCATCAAGGAAATCAAAGCCAGACTGAGCTTTTTAAACAATGTCGGCCTGACCTACCTCACCCTTTCACGTACATCCGGCACCCTCTCCGGTGGAGAAAGTCAGCGTATTCGCTTGGCTACCCAGATTGGTTCAGGGCTTACCGGTGTGCTTTATATCCTTGATGAGCCTAGTATCGGCTTGCATCAAAGGGATAACGATAAACTCATTGAAACCCTAAAACATTTAAGAGACTTGGACAACACTGTTATTGTTGTTGAACACGATGAAGATACCATTCGTGCTAGTGACTATATTGTCGATATTGGCCCTTATGCAGGGGAGCATGGTGGTGAGGTCGTTGCTTGTGGCAGTGTCTCTGACATCATGAAAAGTGAACGTTCAATCACAGGTGCCTATCTCTCCGGTCGTGAAAGTATTCCTGTACCAGCGCATCGCCGCCCAATTGACAAAAAACGTGTATTGACGCTAAAGGGTGCCAGTGCCAATAACCTTAAAAATGTCAAATTCACCGTACCCCTTGGTTGTTTTACCTGTGTGACTGGCGTGAGTGGTTCAGGTAAGTCCACCTTGGTCAATGAAATCTTTAAAAAAGCCATTGAGCGTAAGCTCTACCCTCAAAGCAAAGCCATCCCTGCAAAATACAAAAGCCTAGAAGGTATTGAGCAGATCGATAAAATTATCTCCATTGATCAAAGTCCTATAGGGCGTACCCCTCGTTCCAATCCAGCCACCTATACAGGTGCTTTTGATGGCATTCGTGAATTGTTCAGCCAAACCAACGAAGCCAAAATGCGTGGCTACAAGCCTGGTCGCTTCAGTTTCAACGTCAAGGGTGGACGATGTGAATCTTGTAAGGGTGATGGTATCTTAAAAATAGAAATGCACTTTTTACCTGATGTCTATGTGCCTTGTGAAGTCTGTAAGGGCAAACGCTACAATAAAGAAACCCTTGAAGTCCACTACAAGGGTAAAACCATCAGCGACGTCCTAGAGATGACCGTTGATGAGGCTGTAGAATTTTTTGCTAATATCCCTAAAGTTTACAACAAAATCAAGACCATCCAAGATGTCGGTTTGGGCTATATTCGCTTAGGTCAAGCAGCCACCACCCTTTCAGGAGGCGAGGCGCAAAGAATCAAACTCGCTAGTGAACTCGCCAAAAGACCGACGGGTAAAACCCTCTATATTCTCGATGAACCTACCACCGGTCTACATTCTGCAGATATTAAAAAGCTCCTCACCATCATTGACCGTCTTGTCTCCAGTGGTGAAACCATGCTTATCATCGAACACAATCTTGATGTGATCAAATGTGCTGATTACATCATTGATCTTGGTCCAGAAGGTGGTGATGGTGGCGGAAAAATCATTGCTCAAGGCACGCCAGAAGAAATCGCACAACATCAAACCAGCTATACTGGTCACTACCTTAAAAAGCTCCTCGATAATGCCCCTGCAACAGAAAAAGAAGTTTAAAAAATTACCTTCAGAAAGCACAAAAGCTTGTTTCCTAGTCATTGAGGAAACAAGCTTTTTTTATTTACCCATCATTTAATTTTTTCATCTTACCCTTGATCGCTTTGCTTTTCAGACGCATTTTTGACGGGATAGGTTCTAATATAATTGATAATCCCAAATAAAGTAAAAGCACCAACCAAACCCATATAGGTATGGGCTAAACTTTCTTCTTGTAAAGCGACAAGGGCGACATTACTGGTAAACATAAAAACCACAATCAAAAATAGCACCAGTGAATTTAACCAATAACTCTTATAACAGTATGTACTCATTACAAAAATCACCACTAAGACGATAGGTGTCCCATAGATAAAATATTTCAACAACACTTCTGGCAAAACGTTTTGGATACCCTTACTCAGAAAACAAAGATGCCCCAGTGCCAAAACGGCTAAAATAAATTTCAGCCAAGTTGCCATAGCAGAGGCTAAAAATTTTTCATAAAAAACCTTATATTTTTCTAAATTCATCACACTGACTCCTTTTTATGATGTTTTTAATGGCCTAACGCTTCTCTACATCATCTCATCATTTCTCTTTAAAATCGACTTAAACACTACCAATAAAATAGGCAAGCCCTAAGGCTTGCCTATTAAAAAGGGGGACAAAGGCAAAATTCCTCCCCAATTTTTGGCAAATATTTGCCCCAGACAGTCAGACTATAATTTAAACTCTACCGTTCGTTTTTTCTAAGTCGTAATAAAAAAGTAAAACGTCACACGTTTTCGTTCGATGATTTTTTTGTTTCTTGAACAAAAAATATCCGACTATCTACCAAAATTTTTTAATACTCTCCTATTAACTCAACATCAATTAAGGTTGTGCTATTAATCCTGTCAATTTTTTCAGACAAACCATTGACCTCTTTTTCAAGTCCATCAAGTTTTGTACGTATCAAACTTTCATTGAGCACACCATAGGTGATGACACCCACACCAGAAACCACTTCTTTTCTATGTCCTGTGAGGGCATTTTCCATACGTGCAAGCAAGTTACGTTTTAATTTAACCTCTTCTAGTAAAAGATAGAGACTAGTGTTGTCTTCTCTTAGGGCATGATTAGCATCACCTAGTGCCTTCTTAAGGGTTAGGATATCCTTTCCAATAACCTCTAGGGCAAGAATATCTTCTTGCATTTGCGCTTTTTTTTCCTGATTATCTAAAACTTCATCATTAATCTTTAAAGGAAAAAGATACTCATAGCCTACTTCATTTGCCAATTTATCATACTTTGAATTTAAAACACTAATCAGATAAATCACTTGTTGTAAACTTATTTTCATCATACACCTTCTATTAATAGCAATCCCAGTTATAGAGCGCCTTAGTAAAGTTACCTGTTTTCTTATCCTTCGTCTGAATAAAGAAATTACCTATGCCACTATCTCCCCACATGAGATCTAAATCTGTGTCGATTTGAAGTAAGAGGGTTTCATACTCATCTTCTCTTCTTGGATCCGATTGGGTAAAGCTTGGATAGCCACCAATTTTATGTCCACCAAAATCGCCAGCCTCCATGATATAATCCATTTCTTCATCAGAGAAGTCATCATAATAGTCTTCTCTTATTTCTTCAGGAAATAGGGTATTCCAAGCCTCCACAATGTATTTTTCTTGGAACTCATAGGAAGTTAGCGGACTATCAATACCTTCTGAAAAAGAAAGGCCATAAGCCAATCCTCTGTCTAGTGGCATGTAAGTGTAATCATCTTTATATCTTGCTTTGACACTTTCCTCACTAAGATAAGGATCAACTGTTTCATAATAGCGAATACGCCAAGTATCTTGAGCATCTGGCGCATCAAAATCAAGTCCCATCAAGTCATCATCACGAATCCAAAACTGTACCAAACCTGCCTCAGGATAGATATCATTTGCTGGCAGGTCTGCGCAATTAATCTGTGCCAAAAGATACAAGAGATTGCCTTCTTTATCTTCTGGTTGTTTTTGATCTTCTGGTAAGTAAGGTAGCCCTCCTATCTTACTTTCTGTTAAACTCAAATTTTCTTTTTCCACAAATTCAAGATTGATACAAGGCATGCTATAATTCTCTTTGATGTACGCTATGACTTGATCTAATTTTTCTTTTTGCATTGGTATGCCCCTTTCTTAAAAAGCAACATTAACCCTCTATCGCTCTAGTGAGCTGAGGAATGACTTGTTTTTTCCTTGAAACAACACCTTCTAAATTGATGAGATTATTTTCTACCTTACCTTTAAAGGCTTCTTCTACAGGAAGTACATTACCTACAACAAGTCCTGTGGAATCACTTGTTAGGATATTGGTAATCAAGAGGAGGAATAATTCAAAGTTTTCTTCCTTTGATTTTTCTTCCATTAGTGCCATTAATTCTGCTTTGTACTGTAAGACATCCTTTTCATCAACGATATTTACCTGTCCTACACGCACCTTTTTGTCTCCCATAGGAAAACTTTTGGCATCCATCTCTAGGATTGAGGCTGGAGACTGATTGTCAAGATTGGTACCAGCTTTTAAGAGAGCAAGCCCATAGACTTCAAGATCAATTTCAGCAAGCTTTGCCAAAGCCTCCATCGCAACAACATCTTCTTGGGTACAAGTTGGTGACTTTTTCAAAAGGGTATCGGAAATAATCGCTGAGACCATTAGCCCGGCAATCGCTTTAGGAATCGCTACACCCTTTTCTTGGTACATCTTGTAAAGAATGGTATTGGTGCAACCTACCGTTTCACAACGATAATACAAAGGCTCTGCCACTTCAAAATTGGCAATACGATGGTGATCGATAACGCTCATAATGCGTACCTTAGCGCGATCATCAACACTTTGTTGTGCCTCATTGTGATCGACTAAAGCGATTGTATCGGTCTCATTGGAAACACAATCGACCACACGAGGTGCCTCTTGCCCAAAATAATCAAGGGCATATTGGGTTTCTTCATTCGGTGTCCCTTGAGCCACAGCCTCAGCACTAATACCTGTTTGGTTTAAAAGATAGGCATAACTGATTGCACTCATAATGGAGTCAGTGTCCGGATTTTTATGCCCTATAACTAAAACTTTATTCATCTATACTACCTCTTTCTTTCTATCTCTTGATAGTATTGTAACAAAAAGCACCCTAGATGACTAGCCATTTCAAAACGACCTTAAAAAGTACAAAAAAGGTGATGATGACCAAAGTCATCATCACCTTTTTATCAAGCAATATTATTTTTCTTTTTTAAAGCAAAGGAACCAATCTAAACAATATTGTCCTTCAGTTGAATCATCCATTCTTTCTTTGGCAATGCCACAAGAAGATGCCGGTGGGATAATCACATCATCGCCCTCTTGCCAGTCAGCTGGGGTTGCACAAAGATCACTATCTGATTTTTGCAAGGCGACCACAAGACGTTTAATTTCAGCAAAATTTCTACCTGTTGATAACGGATAATATAAAATTGCTCTGACCTTGGCTTCTGGATCAATGACAAAGACTGCACGTACAGCTTGTGTGGTAGAAGCACCAGGTTGAATCATCCCAAATTTTTTCGCCACATCCATCTTGATGTCTTCAATGAGCGGAAAAGTGACATTGATGTTTTTATACTTACCCCATTCTAATTCTTGAATCTTTCTCAGCCAGGCAATATGAGAGTACAAAGAATCTACTGAAACTCCAAGCAACTCGACATTAATGGCCTTAAATTCTTCAAGCATTGCACCAAAGGTCATAAACTCTGTTGTACATACTGGTGTAAAATCTGCAGGGTGAGAAAACAAAATCACCCACTTACCTTTATAATCCTCTGGAAAATTAATATTACCTTGTGTTGTCACAGCAGTAAAGGCTGGGGCATCATCACCAATAAGTGGCATTTTAAATTGTTCATCCATTGTTCTATCTCCTCCTTTTTATTTTTATTGACAAATAAAAGATATTCTTTAATTAGCTATGGCTAATTTATTGTGTTCATAATAGCACTATTTTTAGTATGAGTCAATAGGTTATGTTATTTTTTACTCGCCTTATTTTCTTCATCGATAAAATAAAAAAAACCGACTGACTACAGTCAGTCGATAAGCTATTATTTTTCTAATAGGTCGCCAAGAACATCACCAAGATTGGTTGAAATTTCTTCTTGAACACTTGGTGCTTCAGCTTTTGGACGTGCTTCTTTCTTTGGCTTTGGTGCTGGTTTTTCTACCACTGGACGTTCTTTGAGTTCTTTAATTGATAGGCTAATACGTTTATTTTCCTTATCAACATCAAGTACCTTAACTTCCACTTCATCGCCAACTTTTAGTGCATCTTCAACTTTTTCAACATGTTCCCAAGCGATTTGAGAAATGTGTACTAAGCCGTCAACACCTTCTTCAAGATTGATGAAAGCGCCAAATGGTGCCAATCTTGCTACTTTACCTGTGTGAACACTGCCTTGTGCATAACGTTCAGCAACTTCATCCCAAGGATTGGTGAGTAGTTGTTTTAAGCTTAGGCTGATTTTGTTTTTATCTTTATCCGCACTTAAAACATAAACTTCGATTTCATCGCCAACTTTTACAACATCAGTTGGTTGTTTGACACGATTCCAACCCATTTCAGAGATGTGGAGTAAACCATCAACACCACCTAGATCAATGAATGCACCAAAGGTTGCGATGCGTTGTACTTTACCGCGGCGAGTTTGTCCTTCTTCGATTTCACTCCAAAGTGCTTCACGTGCTTCTCTTTCTTCTGCTTCTGTGATTGCACGACGAGAGAGAATGATCTTTCTTTGTTCTGGGTTAGGATCAAACTCGATGAGTTGGAATTTATAGGTATTGCCTACAAAGGCATTAATATCATCTACATATTTATTGTCTAAGTGACTAGCTGGTACAAACCCTCTAGCACCGATATCAACGATAACGCCACCCTTGACAGCGCCAATAACCTTCGCTTCAATAAATTCGCCTTTTTCATATTTTTCTTTTAAAACTTCCATTGCTTTTTCTTGGTCAGCGCGCTTTTTAGAAAGTACCATGTGACCTTCGCTATTTTCCATTTTGATGACCATCACTTCGATTTCATCGCCAATTTTGACAATATCTTCAATGACTGGATCTTTTTGGAAGGATAGCTCCTTAACAGGAACGACCCCTTCAGATTTCCCACGAATGTCAACCATAATTTCATCTGTGCCAATCTTTACCACAGTACCTTTGATGACATCAAAAAGATTTGGGGATTCGAGTGATCCATAACCTTGTTCTAACCCTTGTTCCATTGTTAATTCTTCCATCTTGTTCAAAACCTCCCTAATTATCCAGTCAGGAGTTGAAGCCCCTGCTGTTAAGCCAATTGATTCGACACCTTCAAACCAGCTTGGATCTAATTCACTTGCTTCCTCTACATGCTTAGTTATCGCACCTGCATCTTCGCAAATGCCAACAAGCTTTCTTGTATTGGCTGAATTAGAACCACCAACAACAATCATCAGATCCTTTGTCTTTGCAAGGTTAAATGCGTCATCCTGTCGTTCCCTAGTTGCTGAGCAAATCGTATTAAATATTTCGAGTTCACTCAACAAAAGACTTTCCAAGTAAGTTTTCGCCTCTTCAAAGCGTTCTTTCTTTTCTGTTGTCTGAGCTACTAGGCAGACCTTTTTGCCTATAAGATCTAGCGACTTTAGTTCATCTAGGCTGAAAAACACGACCGCCATATTATCTGACCAACCTACAATTCCCTCTACCTCAGGGTGAGCCTTATCACCCAGTATGAGAACCTGATAGCCTTCACGAGCGTATTTCTTTGCCAAATTTTGAACGTGATGTACTTTTGGGCAAGTACAATCAAAATAGGTCAAATTTCGTCTTTCAGCTTCTTGATAAACCTCAGGAGTTACACCATGTGTCCTAAAAAGAACAAAGGATTCAGTCATTTCCTCAAAACCACCATAAGAGCGGATGCCTAAACGTTCCAAACGTTTAACCTCTTGAGGATTATGAATCAATGGTCCGAGAGTAGCAATTGGCAACTTTCTCTCCTGTGCCATTTTCTCACCCTTATTGATGGCATTTCTTACGCCAAAGCAAAAGCCAGCGTGAGAGGCAACATCAATTTTCATCGCAAAAACTCCTTAATTTAAATTCACTTACACTAATCCATTATACATAATATTCGCTCTATTGCCAAACATTTTTTGAGCTTACTCTAGAGATTTTTTACCTTGATTGATAATATTTAAAATCAAGTGAAAAACTTCCTCAATATTTTTATTATCTGTATCAATTAAAATGGCATCTTCTGCCCGCTTCAAGGGAGAAGTACTGCGCTTTTTATCCACATCATCACGCTTGATAATCTCTTCTAAAATCAACTGATAATCGACTTTTTCTCCTTTTTCTTCTAATTCTTTCGTCCGTCTTTTGGCACGCTCCTCAGGACTAGCCGTTAGAAAAAATTTAAAATCTGCATGAGGTAAAATCACTGTACCAATGTCCCTGCCATCCATAATCACAGGATTTTCTTTGGTCATCTCTCTTTGAAGCTGTGCCAAATAACTTCTTACAAGAGGATTTTTAGCATATTGGGCAACTTGTTGACTGATGCTTTCACCTCTAATTTCAAATGTGACATCACGTTCGCCCAAAAATACCCCTTGCTTGCCTGAAACTGGCTCAAAATGAAAAGGAAAGTCTTTTAAAAGATCCGCTAACTTTTCATCTTCAGTAGCGCCTATACCTTTTTCTGTCGCAATTAGGGTTAGAGTGCGATACATGGCACCTGTATCAATATAAATCAAGCCTAAATGATTCGCTATTTTTTTAGCAATAGTGCTTTTACCAGACCCCGCCGGTCCATCAATGGCGATTTGTATCATTTTTTCCTCCAGAGTAAATACTGCGATGTGCTAAACCTACAGCAACTTCATCAAGATAGGCAACGCCTATACTCATAAATATGGCGACTGCCAAATGTTCCTCATGACGAACAATGCTGAGTTTACCACCAACATTAAACCCACTCGCCTTATTCATTAATTGAAAGAGAGCTTCCCTTGTTGCCCCAGCTACTGTACCTTCTTCATAGTGAGAAGCCCCGATAATATGTGCTTTTTTAGCAGAAAGGATTGCCCGTTCGATGAGTTTATTGACACTTGCCAAATAATTGCCCCCAAAATCTGTTGCCACTGCCAAGATACCTTTTTCTAGCAGTTGACTTTGTAAGGCCTCTTCTTCTTCTCTTGTTTCTGTAATCGCCATTTTTAAAGCATTCTTAGAAATGGCCTGACTGCCATACATTTTACTTTCCTCCTTTAAAATCATTCCTCGCTCAGATAGACGTAGGCACCATTGGCAGCACTATAGGCTGTAGAAAACGCCAACTGCAAATTATAGCCTCCTGTATAGGCATCCATATCAATCACTTCACCTATAAAGAAAAGACCCGGTTTTGATTTTACCATCATCGTCTTAGGATCCAGAACTTTGATACTCACACCACCTGAAGTAATAATCGCTTCCTTAAATGGTCTCGTTTCTTTTAAGGTAAAGGAAAAATGCTTAAATCCCCAGGCCAACTTCGCCTTGTTCTTTTTACTTAGGGTTGTGTTGACCTTTTTGGCATCTAACGCTACAAATTGTAAAAATACTTCTACCATACTTTGAGGTAAGAGATGACGAATCAAAGTGGTCAGGGTTTTTTTCGGTTCCTTTTCTATTTCTCTTTCTAGTCTTGCTACAAGTTGCTCTAGGCTTAGGGCAGGTTTTAAATCCAGTTCTGCCAAGATAGGTGCTTTTTCTTTTAACCAATAGTCGCTACAAGCGCCACTAAGGGAGAGGGTGATTGGGCCACTAATTCCAAAGTGGGTAAAGAGCATTTCACCAAAATCTGTACCGATTTTCTTGCCTTGTTTGCTGCTTAAGGTCAAGCGAACATTTTTTAAGCTCAAGCCCTGTAAACGATATAACCATTTTTCTTCAACAACTAATGGGACTAAGGCAGGTCTTGGTGTTTCTAAGTCAAGGCCTAACTTTTTAGCAAATTGGTAACCATCACCCGTAGAGCCTGTAAGTGGATAGCTCTTACCTCCTGTGGCAATGATAAGGGCAGGATAGTGCCTTTCTCCTTGAGGAAATTTTAAGCGATAAGTGCCACTTTCATCAACTTTTAAATTCAACAAAGGCATATTTTTATAAAATTGTACACCCAATTTTTTTGCCTCATCAATCAGTGCCTGGCTTACATCACTTGCCTTATCACTGACTGGAAAAACTCGCCCACCTCGTTCCACCTTTAGTGCCAAGCCCAAATTCTCAAAAAAATCCATCGTATCCCTATTATTAAATTTAGCATAGGACGAATAAAAAAACTTACCATTGCGACGAATATTCTTAAAAAAAGTTTCCTTATCACTGATGTTGGTAATATTGCAACGTCCTTTGCCTGTAATATTTAACTTGCGTGCTAACTTCGTGTTTTTTTCATAAACACTCACTTTTAAACCTAAGCGAGCTGCAATGATACTTGCAAAAAGTCCCGCACTTCCACCACCAATAATGGCAATTTGATTGTTTCTCATATTTTCCCCTTGTAAAAAACGCTCGTGGCAAAAATACCACGAGCGTTACTATTATTTGGCATAATCAATGACACGTGTTTCACGAATAATAACCACTTTAATTTGTCCAGGATATTCCATTTGACTTTCAATTTCTTTGGTGAGATCTCGTGAAAGTTGAACGGCTGCAACATCATCAATGCTTTCTGGTTTGACGATAACACGGATTTCACGCCCTGCTTGTACAGCAAAGGTTTTTTCCACACCCTCGAAACTATTGGCAATCTCTTCTAGTTGTGTGAGACGTTTGAGATAAGATTCTAGTGTTTCTCTTCTTGCCCCTGGACGTGCAGCTGAAACAGCATCTGCTGCTGCTACAATCACTGATTCCACACAACTTGGTTCCACATCACCATGGTGAGACAAGATGGCATTAATCACAGCACTTGACTCACGATACTTTTTAGCGACTTCAGCCCCTATGGTCGTATGAGAACCCTCTGTCTCATGATCAATTGCCTTACCAATATCATGTAACAGCCCACCACGCTTAGCGAGTTTCACATCAAGACCAAGTTCAGCAGCCATTAGTCCTGCAAGATGGGAAACCTCAATAGAGTGTTTGAGGACATTTTGCCCATAGCTTGTACGGTATTTCATACGTCCCAAAATTTTAATAAGCTCTGGCGCAATACCATGGACACCTGTCTCAAATGTTGCTTGCTCCCCTGCCTCACGAATAATATTATCCACCTCTCGTTTGGCTTTGGCAACCATTTCTTCAATACGTGCCGGATGAATACGTCCATCACTGATTAATTTTTCTAGCGCAAGCTTAGCCACTTCTCGGCGAATTGGATCAAAACAAGATAAAATAACTGCCTCAGGCGTATCATCTATGATGAGATCAACACCAGTTAGGCTTTCAATGGTGCGAATATTTCTACCCTCACGTCCAATAATACGACCCTTCATCTCATCATTTGGTAAATTGACTACAGAGACCGTTGTTTCTGCAACATGGTCTGCAGCACATCTTTGAATGGCAACTGAGAGGACTTCTCTTGCTTCTTTTTCAGCATTTTCTTTTGCTTCTTGCTCCATTTCTTTGACCATTATAGCTAATTCATGGCGCATTTCTTCTTCTGTTTTTTTCAACAACTCTGCTCTTGCCTCTTCTGCAGTCAAAGAAGCAATTCTTTCAAGGGCAATTTCTTGCTCTCTTTTAGCATTTTCTAAAGTTTTTTTGTCAACTTCTAGTTTTTCTTCTCTTTCTAGTAAGTTTTCTTCTTTAGCTTCCAAGCTTTGGACTTTTCGCTCTAACACATCTTCCTTCTGTGCTAAACGTTTTTCCACCATACTAGCTTCATGGCGTCTTTCTTTTGCTTCCTGTTCAGCTTCATTGCGAATTTGATAAGCTTCATCTTTTGCTTCTATTGCCGCATTTCGCTTAAGATCATCAGCATCTTTTTGCGCACTCTCTAAGATATGCTTTGCCTCAGCTTCAGCAGCAGCAACTCTTAACTTACCAGCTTTTTGCTTTGCTAATATATAAACAAGACCAATTATGCCTATAACAATGATACAAGTTAAAATAATAATCAAAACCGAAAAGTCTATCACTCTACCTCTCCTCCTTCTTCGTAAAATTAAATTTTCAAAAATTTTATCACTTCATTTGCTCATAAAAAAATCGAGTCAACTCAAATTGACTCGTATCGATACCTAATAATAAAAGTGCTGACAACTATCTTACCGTTTCCTATGAGCTCATTTCATTGTATAACCTCATGTTTTAACTGTCAAGACTAGCCCTTGGGCTTTTTTGAAAAGAAATTAGGGCTTAGTGCTTTCTTTTTCCTGTAAAATCAGTTATGTTATAAGTAGATCAAAGAATTTTAGGAGGAATTTTTATGACGACAAAAATTGGTATTAATGGCTTTGGTCGTATCGGACGCTTAGTGCTTCGTGTTGCTATCAACGATCCCGAAATAGAGGTTGTTGCTTTAAACAGCACATCAAATCCAGAAGGCACAGCACGTTTATTTGAATTTGACTCTACTCATGGTCGTTTTCAAGGGGAAGTCAGCTTTGATGATGAACATCTTATCATTAATGGTAAAAAGATTTTCCTCTACTCAGATAGAGATCCTAACAACCTTGATTGGGCAAAAGTTGGCGCAGATATTGTTATTGACTCAACAGGTAAATTCAAAACCTTAGAAACTGCCTCAGTCCATCTTCAAAGAGGGGCTAAAAAAGTCATCATCACTGCACCTAGTCCAGATGCCCCAATGCTCGTTATGGGTGTCAACCAAGAAAACTATGACAAAGCACAAAACATTATCTCTAATGCAAGTTGTACGACAAACTGTCTGGCGCCAGTCACAAAGGTTATTCATGAAAACTTCACCATTAAGGCTGCAGCTATGACCACAGTGCATTCCTTTACCAATGACCAAAAAAATCTTGATAATAGACACAAAGACCCTCGTCGTGCAAGAGGTTGCATCCAATCTATCATCCCTACAACCACTGGTGCGGCAAAGGCTATGGGTAAAATCATCCCAGAACTTTCTGGTAAGATGAATGGCTTTGCACTTCGTGTACCAACACCAAATGTCTCTCTTACTGATGTAGTCTTTGAACTAGAAGAAAGCCCAAGTGTGGAAGAAATCAATGCCCTTCTTAAAAAAGCGAGTGAAGGGGAGCTAAAAGGTATCCTAGGTTATGAAGAACGTCCACTGGTCTCTATTGACTACAACACTGACCCGCGTTCTTCTATCGTTGATGCCCTCTCTACCATGAAAATAGGCGACCATCTCTATAAGATTATCGCTTGGTATGACAATGAATGGGGCTATAGCAATCGTACTATTGATTTGGCTAAATTTATTGATCAAGCTTAAAAATAATCAAATAAAAAAGAGTGCCACTCGGCACTCTTTTTTTTACTATTAAACTAAATTATTTTGCTTCTTGTTGTTGAGCTCCATCAGCTGGCGCTTCAGTTGTTTTTTCGGTTGTTGTTTCGGTTGTTGTTTCAGTTTTTGTTTCGGTTGCTGGTTCAGTTTTTGTTTCGGTTGCTGGTTCAGCTGCTGGTTTTTCAGCTGGAGCTTCTACTTGAGCTGGTTCTTCAGCTGGCGCTTCTTCTTTTTGTCCACAACCAACTAATGTGCTCATTGCAAAAGTTAACACGAAAAGTGTTGCCATTAATTTTTTCATTTCATTATCCCCCTAGGATTCTAAAAATATTGTAGTAACTCTCTACTACTTTATCCATTATACTTCTTTTTTTTCAAATGTCTAGAAAGAAATATTAATACATCATGATTTTTTTATAATATCAACAATTTTAGCCTCTGCTATCTTAACCAACGATTGAAGACTTAACTCGATTTGAACACCACGTTTACCAGCTGAAAAAATAATCGTCTCCCAAGCTTGCGCTTCACTGGCAAGATAGAGAGGGTAGTTTTTTTTCATCCCTAAAGGCGAACAGCCCCCTCTAATATAACCTGTTGTTTTTTCTAAGTCTTTTAAGTGAAGCATTTCTACACTTTTATTGCCGCTTGCTCTAGCAAGCGCCTTAAAGTCAATAGAAGCCTCACTAGGAAGCATTGCGACGATAACACCCGTCTTATCCCCCACAAGGACAAGGGTCTTAAACACCTGTCCAAGGGGTTTTTCTAGGGCATGTCCAACATGAACGGCATCTAGCTCATCCTCTTTCCAGGGATAATGATGGACAAGATAGTCCAATTTTGCCTTATCCAAAAGACGCATAGCATTGGTTTTTTGTATTTTCTCTTTTTTCATCCTTACTCCTTTAGTCTGAGACTGACTTCACCAGAAGTGACTCTTTTTTGAAGACCTTCTTTTGTCTTAACAATCAAGGCACCCTTATCATCAAGCGCTAAAACTTTGACCGTTTCTTTGCCTTGATGCAAATCTACCCATTTGTCCAAAACCATTAGCCGTTCTCTATAGCGTTTTATAAATTCACCTTTTTCAAAATCTAGATAATATTGACTGAGTTTGGTGAGTAAGATGCCAATAAAATAGTTACGAAAATCATCAGGTGGCGTTTGATTTTCAAATAAACTACCTACAATAGGTTTTAGACTATCAGGTAAACTTTTTTGATCTAAGGTAATATTAACCCCAATCCCCAGTACTAAATAGTCTAAGATTTGACTTTCTAGGGATAAGCTCCCCTCTGTCAAAATACCGGAAACTTTTTTATCCGCAATAAAAACATCATTGACCCATTTAATCTGACTTTTCAGTGCTAAAGTCTCTTCTATCACTTCACAAACCACAGTTGCCCCAAGGAGCGTTAATAAGGTTGCCTTCTCTATGGCTAATTTAGGACGTAAAATCACACTGAGATAAATCCCACTTCCCTTAGGAGAATAAAAATTCTTTCCTAGACGCCCCCTACCCAGGCTTTGCATTTCTGAAAGGATAACCGTCCATTCAGTGGCACCAGCCTCTGCCAAGGCTTTTGCTCTATCATTGGTTGAAGTAATGGTTTCATGCAACTCTATCGTTAGTTTTTCCTGCCCATGATAATGTTTTAAAATTGTTTTAACCTCTAAATGATCCTCTTGTTTTCTTAAGCGGTAGCCTTTTTTAGGAATCGCTTCAATCCTATAGCCTTCTTCTCTTAAGGCCTTGATCGCTTTCCAAATCGCTGCACGAGACACATTCTGTGTTTTGGCAAAGGCCTCCCCTGAAAGAAACTCGTCTTCTGACAATTTTTCTAAGAGCTGTCTTTTAAGACTCATTTTTTTCACCTGCTCTAAACATTTTAATGAAGTATAAGATTCCACTCATTGCAAGATAAGCAATCGAAATCCCAAGAATAAATTTCATCACACCCAAAAAGCCAAATCGATCAATATTGAGAAAAAAATAAGGATAAGGGCTATTTTCTTGACCAGGAATTTCAATTTGAAAAACATAGCCTTTAATAAGCGCAAAAATAGAATAGCCTAAAGGTAACAGCGTCCAATAAAAAGCATCTTTAGCTTTATAAACGCCCCTTTTATCCAAAATGAGCCAATCCAATAAAAATAAAATTGGCACAATATAATGCACCAAAAAATTTTCCAGTCTAAAAAACTTACTTGCATCAGCAAAAGGTGCCAACATAAAATGATAGACTAAAAAAGTCAGTAAAATACCCATGGTAAGGGCACCTTTTACACGTAGTAAGGTGCTATCTTGCATCATATTGTCAAAGTCTTTTACCATACGAAAGAGAAGATAATAACTCATGCCCACCACCAAAATATTGGAGAGCAAAGTATAATAAGTCAACATAAACAAGCCCTTGTGATACAACTCTAAACCAACCCCAAGGGTACCCAAAACAGCAACAAGAATTCTAAGACTATAGGCAAGTGTTTTTTTCATATTTAAAATTCCTCTTATATAAGCAAAAAAAGCCCCTCAGGGCTTTTTTTATTTACTTTCTTTTGCAAGTTGTACCAAATCAGCAAAAGCTTTTTCATCATTGATTGCTAAATCAGCAAGCATTTTACGGTTGATATCTACACCAGCAACTTTTAAACCATGGATAAAAGTGCTATAACTCATCTCATTTTGACGGCAAGCAGCATTGATACGTGCGATCCATAATTTACGGAAATCACGTTTTCTTAGTCTTCTGTGTGCATAAGCATATTGCCAAGCACGCATAACTGCTTGATTGGCAACACGGAAAGTCTTAGAACGACTACCATGATAGCCCTTTGCCAACTTCATAATTTTTTTATGTCTTTTACGGGTAGAAACCCCTCTTTTAATTCTAGCCATTGTATAGTACCCTCCGTCTTTCTTAGATTAATTGATCGATGCGTTTTGCATCACCCTTAGCCATGATTGCGCCCTTACGTAGATTTCTTTTTCTCTTTGGAGATTTTTTCTCTAAGATGTGGCTAGTAAAACCATGACGTCTTTTAATCTTACCTGTACCAGTTCTTTTAAAACGCTTTGCTGCACCTCTATGGGTCTTCATTTTAGGCATAATAATTATGCTCCTTTCAAACAAGTTATAATTTATTTGGTTGGTGTCAACATCATTGTCATGTTACGACCTTCAACCTTTGCAGGTTTTTCTACCTTGCAGATATCTACAAGTTCTTCTGCTACTCTGTTGCAAAGTTCCTTGCCATTTTCTGCATGAGTAATTTCACGACCACGAAACATGATGGTCACCTTAACTTTACTACCTGATTCAAGAAATTTTGCCGCATTACGCACCTTAGTATAAAAATCGTGATCTTCAATATTTGGACGAAGTTTTACTTCCTTGATAGTAATGACTTTTTGATTTTTCTTGTTTTCACGCTCGCGCTTGCTTTGTTCGTATTTGTATTTTCCATAATCCATAATACGACATACAGCTGGTTTACCATTTGGCGCAATCTCTACAAGATCCAAGTCTCTCTCTTGGGCAATCTTAAGAGCATCTTTTGGATGCATTACCCCTAGTTGCTCACCATCGACACCAATTAAACGAATTTCACGAGCTCTTATTTCATCATTAACGCGTAATTCTTTACTTATTGTCCTCACCTCCGGCATAAATTTATCATAAAAAAAATAGACGGGCATAAACCACCCGTCTATTAACATACTGAATCCATTATGCAAAAAACCTTACACCAGTGGCGGAAGGTGAGAAACGGATGGTTTCTACTTTACCTAAATACCAAAGTATTTTAACATCATATTTTCACTTTGTCAAGCTTAAAGATAGATATTACCATACTCATCTTGTGGTGTACAAAGTGCAAGAATCATTTCAACAAAGGCTACAAAACCAGGAATAAGGGTCCAGAAGAAAAGTAAATAAAGTACACCTAGTCCAATTTTTCCAGCATAAAACTTATGCACCCCAAAACCACCTAAAAAGAACGCTAAAAGAACATAGGCGATCTTATTAACTGGCTGACCTTTTTTTACCACTGGTGTACTTGAAGCTTGAGTATAGCTTGCTTCTTGATTTGCACTTTCTACTTTAGAGACGATTATTTCATCACCATTTTCAAATATTTGAACCTGATCATCAATTTGTGGGTAAAAGTTACACTTGTCAAGAGACACTTGTCTTAAACTTGCATCTTCCATTCCAATCACAACTTCACCGACATCAACTCTTAAAACCTTGCCTAACACTATCTTTCCTTCTTTCTTTAAATTATTCTAAGCAACCTTACTCAAGCTTGCAATATAAAGATCATTATCCCAGCTCACTTTATAGCCATAGGTTTCAGCAACGAAGCGAAGTGGAACATAGGTTACACCCTCTTTAACCACAGGTACAACATCTAATTGTTTCACTTTATTGTTGACTAAAACCTTTTTAGAACCTAGGGTCAAAGTAATCGTTTGTTTATCTTTACTCACTTTAACTTGTTTGCGTTTGGCATCATAGTTAACCTCTGCACCAATAGCTTCAGCAAAATCACGATATCTTACAAGGGTACGGCCATTTTCAACATAACCCTCTGCCACAAACTCACCATCAACTTCAACAATTGCAGTATTATCATCATAGTAAACATCATCACCAAAAAGCTCAGTATAATCAATATAGTACACACTCTTTGGCATTGTCACCTTGATACTATCATCTTTTTTAGTTGTCAAATCGTAAGCTAGGCTAAGTGCAAATTGACCATCTGGTGCATTATAGCTGAGTTTACCTTTAGTAGTATAGCTACTAGTACCAAAACGTACATCTTGGCTTAATTTTGCGCCTGTGATCAATTGTTTCAACTCATCATTTTTTTCAAGCTCCGCTAAAGCAGTTTGAATTTTTCTAATATCTTGATCCGTAATAGACTTTCCAACCATAGCAGTGAGTAGTGGCGCAACATCACCTTTAATACTTGGCCATTTCGCTACAAAATGTTTTGCACCTGCCATTAAACCATTATAAAGATCAAGACCACCCACTTCATAATGATAGGTGTCATCTTCTTTGGTAATATTGAAGGCTTTATGATCAAAATCACTAAAAGTCTTTTCAAAAATTTTCAAAATTTCATCACTATTGGCTGTATTAGCCATCGCCGTACCGGTCAGAAATGCTTGGGTTGAAACTTGAGGTAAGTCGCCCATATCAATACCAATATACTCTTCTTTGATACCCGCAAATTCACTAGGTACTTCACCGCCAGTCGCTTTCATCATATCTAAAAGAAAATTCTTATTATAAGCGAATTTCATGTTTTTAAGATCGAGATAATACTGTACAGACTTACCTCTCAAGAGATTATTTAATTTTTTCCCTTCTTCTCCAGGTGCTAAAGCCTCAAGACCTTTCACTTCACCAAAGGTCACTTGATAAGCCAACATTGGCGCATCTTTTGTTAGATCAGAGCCATCTAGCTTGATGTTAAGAGGAAGGTTTACCGTCTTTCCTTCCATAGTAAGTTGGACATTCATATCCCCATTGATAGAAACATTATTCCATTGATTGACCTTTTTAGAATCTTCTAAGTAGGCTTTTGTTGTTGGTGAACAACCGGAAAATGTTAATAAAGCGACAAAAACCAACAAAAAACTTGCTATTTTTCTCTTCATTGTAAAAATCCCTCCTTTTGATTATAAAAACAATTTTACTATAAAAACAATCATCTCTACGTGAAGTATAACAAAATCAAATGCAAAAAACAAATACCCTGTAATTATACAGGGTATTTGTTTTTTTCTAATGGATACGTCCATGGAAATATTGAAGCGTATGGATTTCTGCACTCTTATCATCTTCTTTGAGTTCTCTTAGTCCCTCTATCGCCACTCTTGCTGCTGCTATGGTTGCAAAGGCACAAATTTTATACTTATTGGCAGTTTTTCTAATCAATCTACCATCTTCTTCTACATTTTTTGACCCACTTGGCGTATTGATTAAAACATCAATTTCACCATTGGTCATCGCATCGATAACATTTGGTCTACCTTCAGAAACTTTATCAATTTTTTTACAAGGAATGTGTACCGCTTGTAATGCCCTATAGGTCCCACCAGTTGCCAAAATGTCAAAGCCAAGCTCAGCAAAATCACGAGCCACCGCCAAAACATCTTCTTTATCATTATCATTGACACTGATAAAGACAGTCCCAGAAGAAGGGAGCGGGGTACTGGTCGCTTCTTGCGCCTTTAAAAAGGCATGTCCGACACTTTCTGCCATACCCAAAACTTCACCTGTTGAGCGCATTTCTGGTCCTAAAATAGGATCGACTTGTGGGAACATATTGAATGGGAAAATCGCCTCTTTTACCCCATAGTGTTTTAGGACACGTTGAGAGAGATAGCCTATTGGTGAAACTTGTCCTTTCAGTTTTGAGACAATCGCCTTAGTCGCTAGGGCAACCATGTTAATATTACAAACCTTCGAAACCAAAGGAACGGTACGGGAAGCACGTGGGTTGGCTTCAAGAACATAGACAGTATCTTTGTAAATTGCAAACTGCATGTTCATCAAACCACAGACATTTAAGGCACGTGCAATTTTTTTGGTGTAATCTTCTATACGTTTAATTTGGGTCTGACTAATATTGACCGATGGAATAATCGCTGTAGAGTCTCCTGAGTGAATCCCTGCACGCTCAACGTGTTCCATTACTGCTGGCACGAAAACTTCTTCTTCATCACTAATAGCATCAGATTCACACTCTAGGGCATTGCTTAAAAACTTATCAATTAAAATCGGACGATCTGCACTCACATCAATGGCTGCTTTCATATAGTCAATCAGACTGCCTTCATCATGCACCACTTCCATGCCTCGACCACCAAGTACATAAGATGGACGGCACATTAAAGGATAACCTATCGCCTTTGCTGCATCCAATGCCTCTTCAACTGTCACTGCTACCGCAGATTGAGGCATAGGAATAGAAAGGGCTTCCATAATCTCTCTAAAGCGATCCCTATCTTCAGCCAAGTCAATAGAATTTGGCGAGGTACCTAAAATCTTGACGCCCATTGCTTCTAGCTTATTGGAAAGATTAAGCGGGGTCTGTCCACCAAACTGAGCAATCACACCCAAAGGCTTTTCATTTTCATAAATAGATAGGACGTCTTCTACGGTCAATGGTTCAAAATAAAGCTTATCAGAAGTATCATAATCTGTAGAGACAGTTTCTGGGTTACAGTTGATGAGAATAGTCTCATAGCCTTCTTCACGAAGTGCCAAAGAAGCATGAACACAACAATAGTCAAACTCTATCCCTTGTCCAATTCGATTTGGTCCACTACCTAAGACCATAACCTTTTCCTTGCCACTGACCTTGACAGGTTTTATAGCACCATGGTAGGTGCTATAATAATACGCTTCATCTGTTTGGACACCACTAACATCAATAGCATCCCATTGTGGCAAGATGCCATAGTCATGGCGCCATTTACGCACCTCATCTTCACTGACTTCTAAAAGTTGAGCAAGATAGCCATCTGCAAAACCATCTTTTTTTGCCTCGAGTAAGACTTCTTTAGGCAAGGTTTTACCCTTGTAGTTAACAATCTCTTTTTCACTGTCAACGAGTTCTTTCATTGCGTTGACAAAATATGGTGCCATTGCTGTGATTGCACAAATTTCTTCGACACTAACACCTTTTTTCAAGGCCTCATAAAGCTCAAAATGGCGTTCACTGGTTGGTTTAGCAAGGGCAGATTTTAGAGCTTCTGCTGTTTTTTCTTCGTGTTTTTTTACTAGACCAAAGCCCAAGCGTCCCATTTCTAAACTGCGTACTGCCTTTTGAGCCGCTTCTTTATAAGTACGTCCAATACTCATCACTTCGCCAACAGCCTGCATTTGAGTGCCAAGCAAGTCTTCAGCATCTTTAAACTTTTCAAAATTCCATTTTGGGAATTTAATGACCACATAGTCTTTACCTGGTACATAATCGAGTAAAGACTCACCCTTATAGTAAGGAATATCCGCAAGGTTCTTCCCACAGGCGAGCTGTGCTGAGATATTGGCAATTGGCAAGCCTGTCGCCTTACTTGCTAGAGCTGAAGAACGAGAGGTACGAGGGTTAATTTCAATGATGACAAAACGGTCTGTCTTTGGATTATAGGCATATTGACAGTTACAACCACCAATGACCCCAATATCTTCAACCACCTTATAAGACGCTTCTTGTAAACGTTGTGCAACTTCATCAGAAACTGTGAGGAAAGGGGCACTACAATAAGAATCGCCTGTATGGACACCCATTGGATCGATATTTTCAATGAAGCAGACGGTAATCATATTGCCATCTTTATCACGTACCACTTCAAGCTCTAATTCTAACCAACCAAGTACAGATTCTTCGATTAAGACTTGGTTAATCATTGAGGCTGCAATACCACGTCCTGCGACCAAGCGAAGTTCTTCTTCATTGTAGACGAGACCGCCACCTTCACCACCCATAGTAAAGGCTGGACGAACAACAACAGGATAGCCGAGTTTTTTAGCAATACTAACGGCTTCCTCTACAGAATACGCTTCTTCCGAATGCGCCATTTCAATACCAATGCGTTTCATCGATTCTTTAAAGGCAATACGGTCTTCACCTTTTTCAATTGTGTCAATGTGTACGCCGATGACCTCTACATTATAGCGTTCCAAGATGCCGGCCTTATGGAGTTCTAGACATAAATTTAACCCACTTTGACCACCTAAATTTGGTAGGAGAGCTTGTGGGCGTTCTTTGATGATAATTTCTTCTAAATTTTTAATATTGAGGGGAACAATATAGGTACTATCTGCCATATTGGCATCAGTCATAATAGTTGCAGGATTGGAGTTTGCTAAAACAATCGTATAACCCATCTTGCGTAAAGCCTTGCAAGCTTGAGTACCAGAATAATCAAATTCACAAGCTTGACCGATACGAATAGGACCACTTCCAATAATCAATACTTTTTTAAAATCCTCACGAATTGGCATAAAAACCCTCCCAAAGTATAACTTTTAAGCATTTTCAATACTAAAAAAATTTAGCCCGATGACCATAATTTGTGCACTTTTCTTCATCTCTAAAAGACTATCATACAAGATAGATTTTGACAAGTCGAAAATACAAAAATCCCTTAGAAAATATTCCATATTGACCTGCCCTCTATCAAGTAAAAGCATCTATTCCGAATTTTCTTTTTTGTGGTATAGTTAAGCTATACTATTGTCATTACCCCTATCAAGAAAGGAAGTCTCATGAAAATCAGACCAACAAAATGGTTAAAACATCTGTTTTTTGCTATGTTAAGCGCTCTCCTACTCTCTAATCTCTCTGGCTGTGGCCTAGGGTTGGATAAGTTACAATTTCATAGTACTGAGACGGTCAAAAGCTATTTAGAAGAAACCTTTCCAGGTAAAACCATCACGCTTTCGCCTACCTATGAAGAAGACAAGTATACACGTTCTTGGACTTTTACCTTAAGTGACTACCCTGGCTATACCTTTCAAGTCTGCTCTTTCAAACGTGGCGATATGCTCCCCTTTCTCTACAACATCGTCATCCTTAGAAATAATGCTTATGCCACCGTCAGTGAACAAGTCCTTAAAGATTTTGTAAAGTCAATGCCAAACAAGCTAGATGAGCACACCGCTAAGCTATGGGATGGGGTCTCTTGGGCAAGCTTTTCCAAAAATGGTTTTAAAGAGGATAAGGATGAGCCACCTAATCTCACCGTTACCTTAAAGCTAGAAAATTATCAAGATTTACCCCTAGCCAAAAACTTGATGAATACTACCTATGATTATTTACACCAAACTGCACCCGAACTCAGTGATATTGCTTTTGAACTGGTCATGCCCCTTGACAAGCGTTATCTTGTTTATGGGCATTATTGGGAAGATGATATTGACTTTGGCTCTATCTATGACAAGGTCACTTACCTAAAGACAAGCCTTTGGTCACAAGAAGATGTCCAGCGCAGTATCGAAAGGGCAAGGTATAGTATGATGCGCTACTACATCTTAATGGGGGAGGTTGGAAACGGTATCACTGAAGCCATGAAAACGGATTTTGCCAAAACCCATTATGAGCTTGGTAAAGATGGTATTTACTATTTGCCAGGAGAAGAAAGTAACTACCTGGCACAGCTTTGGTTAAAAACAGACAAACGCTATCTAATTGCCCAAAGGACGAGCAACGGCCAGTTGTACCTTACCCTACCTGAAGCCTATCTTATCTTTTGTGATGAGGGCTTGAGCATTAAAGGCAATCCAGAAAAATGTACGGTTATCGGTAAAGATGGTGAAAAGTACCAATTGAATTATCAAGATGAGATTGAGGGCAGTGGGGCTGAGCCAAACAATATGTTTTACATCCCTATCACCTTGGTCGAAAAAATAACAGGTAAAAATTTAAAAGACTATGTCATGCGTAAGGAGGTGCATTAATGTTAGCCTCAAAAGTCCCATGGTCTCTGCGTGATGTGATTAAAGAGATTTGCAAGCAATATAAAGACCACAATCCAGAAGCAGTCTACTTAGATGATGATTGGTGTCTCTACGCAAAAGATGGTAGCCTTACCCTTGATAGTCTCTACTTTATCGACCAGTACCCTACCATTGATGATAAGGACAATGAGATTTATCCCCTATTTATCAGTGAAAACAATTTGCAATTTATGTTTATGGATTCGCTCCTCCAAGATGTCATCATGAACTGTTTAGACCAAGATAGTGCAGTGACACCAGAAAAAATACTGGAGGCCATCACTTACTACAGTAAGCACGATACCTTTCTGATGCTAGAGTAAACAATATGATTTTACCCTTAAAAGGAGATTAAGAAAATGGATAAAAATTCTTTTTATTTTGAAGCCAGCCCTTACGGTAATGGCGAATACATTGCAGAAATCGAAGGCTATAAGATAGAGATAAGCGAAGACGCTTTTTCTGAAGAAAAAATTGCCTTTGTCGAGGCACTTCTTGAAATCTATCCTACTAAAGTCTATGACTTAGCACAATTTTGTAAAAATTCGTTTGACTCTTTCTATCCTGGTGAAACGGTAGAAAGCATTGTAGAAAAACTACACCAGCCCATCATTTGCATTGATGAAATTGGAGGAAGATTCATTTATTGTCATCATGAACTGGATAGTGACCATATCATTGATGTCGAATTTAGTGGCTTAATGGATAGTTTCTTCTCTGTTACCATAGATGGCTAATATTTTTACATCCTCTATTTCTAAAATCTAAAGCCCCCTTTGTTAGCTGTGCGCTAGCAAAGGGGGCTTTAACTTTTATTTTAACTTTTTAAACTGTCACTTAACCTACTTCAACTCAAGCTTCATATCCCCAGGCTTAATATAGCCTTTTTTACGCATGAATTGGCTCGTTAAATAGGCAATTAGTCCAGGCAAAAGAAAATGCAAGAGTAAAATCTTCCACCATGATTCCAATCCCATCACCTCAATGGTGGCAAATTGACCCACTAAGCCACTCGTTCCCATACCGGAGCCTAAGGGTACTGCTTTCATCTTAAAGACCAAGATACCAAGGGGGGCCACCAAAATAGAGCTAATGATTGCGGGCAAGGCAATGAGTGGATTTCTAATGATATTACCAATTTGGAGCATAGAAGTGCCTAAGCCTTGAGCGACCAAGCCACCGACGCCATTTTCCTTATAGGAAGCTACCGCAAAACCTACCATATGAGAGGCGCAACCGATGACCCCAGCGCCTGCTGCATAGCCACTTAAACCTAAAGCAATCCCAATTGCTGCACTGGAAATCGGTAGTGTTAGTAAAATACCCATAATCAGAGAGATGAGAATACTCATCAAAAAAGGTTCTCTTTCCGTTGCAAAGTTAATCCCTTCACCAATTATGGTCATTAGACGGGCAATGTAAGGCGATAAATACACCCCCACACTCCCACCAACCAAAATGCTCACTGCCGGCACAAGGAGGATATCTAGGCTCGTCTTGCCCGCAATCAATCGCCCAGCAAAAATCCCAAAGACAACAGCGACAAAAGCGCCCACCGGCTCCCCTATGGCTAGGGTTGCAATGCTATCTTTTACCACAACAGCACCACCACCAATAGTCCCAACAGTGGCTGCACTAAGCATCGCCAGTGGATGAGCATTCAGTCGATAGGCAACTCCGACACCAATGGCCGGACACATCATCTTTTGGGCGAGCTGTCCAAAATCAACTAGCATCGGCAAATGAAGATACACACCTATTTGCTTTAAAATAAGACCAATAATCAGTGAAGAAAACAAACCTATTGCCATACCATTTAAGGCATCAATCAACCAACTACGGAAATCTCTTTTCATCTATTCTCACTCCGTACAGAAAAATTTTAAATAATTCCTTGAAAAATTAAAATTAATAAAAGTCCACTAATCAGTATAAAAAAAGCTAAAGCTAAAATCGACTTATTCACCGAAACCTTAGCTGTATTGCCAGGCACCAGATTTGCCTTTCTCAGCGCACCAACTACCGGTTTATAGAGAATAAGGGTGATGGCAAAATTTAAGCCCCCTTTAATCAAGTTAAAAGGCAAAAAAACAGTGAGTAACATACCTTCGATCACTTCTCTTGGCACCTGCATATAAAATGGTGTAATGATATAATTCCAAAGAAGCATAATGACTGTCATTCCAATCCAACCAACCAAAAGGCCAAGCACAGCACTCTTGAGGCTTTTGTTTTTATGATAGATAATACTCGCACTACCTGCAAAGACAGCACTCGAGAAAAAATTCATCACAAAACCTATAAAGCCTGTATCACTGATGGTCATCATCTCAATTAGTGAGACAACAAAAGAAATCACAATGGCTGCCACTGGTCCCAAAATAAAACCAGCGATTACAATCGCAATATCTTTAGGATCATAGCTTAAAAATTGTACCACCGGGATGCGACCCACAGTTACCATCGCAAAGGCAATGGCACAAAACATCCCTACTGTCGTAATATAACGTGTTCTTGATTCCATAAAAAACCCCCAATTATTTTTAAAAAAACAGAAAAGCACCCAAAAAGAACCTTGTCTTTTTGGGTGCTTTTATTGGTATGATAACGACTTTACTTACCTATCTTCTCTCATCCAGACTATACTGTCGGTTTTGGAATTTCACCAAATCATGTGACTATGCACTTGCGGACTATAACCGCCGGTAGGGAATCTCACCCTGCCCCGAAGACATCTCTGTTTTTTCTTAGCTTAACAGGATATAAAAAATTTTGCAAGCCTTCTTTAATGCACAAATTGATAGAGGGCAATGGCAGAGTGTATAATCAGCCCATGACCTAAAGTGGCTAAAATTGGCAAGACAAAGACAAGCCCTTTATGCAAATTTTTTTGATAGCGGCTGCGACGTACTTCATTAAAGATAAAGACTGCAAATAAAACTAAAATGAGTAAAAATAAAGGTCCTGTCAATCCGCCATAAGTTCTTGCTAAGGTATTGATCTCACTCCCATGCGCTTCTAAAATATCATAGCTGAAGAAAAAGAAACCAATAAAATTCAACAGATATGTCGCTGAGTAAAGTAGCAATCCTTTTTCAAATTTTTTCATACCTACCTCCACATCTTTTTTTCTTTTCTAAAATTAAGTATAGCTTTAAATCTCATTTATTTAGGGTAAGCCTTAAGTAAGACCATATTGCGAGGTGTTAAAATGAATACTACAACCTATGTCGTTGGTGGCATGAGCTGCGCTGCCTGCGTCAATTCAATTGAAAAGACACTCAATAAGTTTGATACCATAGATAGCGTAAAAGTAAACCTCCTAAAAGGTGAAATGCAAGTCAATGGTTTAGCAACAAGCGAAAGTATCATCGAAGCAGTTGAAGGACTGGGTTTTACCATACACCCTAAAGGAGAAGTTCCTTTAACGAAAAATCAGGAAGAAAATCAGCTATCAAAAGAAAAACATGGACTTATCCTAAGCTTTACTTTTCTCCTTGTCCTCATGTACTTTTCTATGGGTAAGATGCTTGCCTTGCCCCTACCTCATTTTTTGCTAGAAGAACGCTACGCTCTAAGTGCTGCCCTTATTCAGTTTTTCCTCACACTGCCCATCCTTTTTATTTATCAAGATTATTATAAAAAGGGCTTTTTGGCACTATTTCAAAGACGCCCCAACATGGATAGTCTAGTTGCCCTTGGTAGCGGGGCATCCTTTGTCTATGGTATTGCTGTCCTCTTTATTTTAAGCCATGCGCTTGCAACAAACAATACCGGCTTGCTTCATCACTATCATGATCGACTCTATTTTGAATCTACTGGTATGATTCTTTGTTTAATCAGTTTAGGGAAATACTTTGAATCCCGTGCTAAAGCCAAGACCAATACTGCCCTCATGGCACTTTCTAAACTCATGCCAGACAAAGTCAGTGTCAAAAGAGAGGGTAATTTCGTCACCATCGCCAGTAAAGACCTCAAGGTAGGTGATGAAATTGAAATTCGACCAGGGGAACGTATCCCTGTCGATGGTGTTATTATCTTTGGCCAAACCAGTCTAGATGAAAGTGCGATGACAGGCGAAGCTATCCCTGTACATAAGCAGATTGGTGATCGGGTCACCTCTGCTACCTTAAATAAAAGTGGCTATTTTATTTTTCGTGCTACAGAAGTCGGTGAAGACACTAGTCTAGCGCAAATTATTCGTCTAGTGGATGAAGCCAATCAGACCAAGGCACCTATTGCACGCCTAGCAGATAAGCTTGCAGGTATTTTTGTACCCTTTGTCCTCTCGCTTGCCTTGCTCGCCTTTATCGTCTGGATACTTTTAGGCAAGGATTTTGCCTTTGCCTTTTCCATTGCCATTTCCGTCTTACTCGTTTCCTGCCCTTGTGCCCTAGGACTGGCAACTCCAGTTGCTATCATGGTAGGGACAGGTGTTGGTGCCAAAGAGGGGCTACTCTTTAAATCCGGTGAAGCCTTAGAAAAAATGAGTGAGGTCGAGGCAATCTTTTTTGATAAAACTGGTACCATTACTAAGGGAGAGCCCACACTGACTAGCATTATTCCCCTTAGTCCTTTAGAAAAAACCGACTTGCTGACCCTAGCTTATAGCTTGGAACTAAAAAGCGAACATCCCCTTGCCCTTGCCATCATTACTTCAGCAAAACAAGAAGGCTTAAGCCCTCTAGAAATTACTCATTTTACTAGCTTGACAGGCAAGGGCATCATCGGTAAGATTGGCGAGAAAACCTATACCTTGGGTGCAATTAGCCTCTTAGAAAAAGTAGATGCCTCACTAAAAACCCATCTTGATAAACTCACGACTAGTGGACATACCCCTATTGTCCTCTTAGAGGAGGGGAGACCTTTGGCACTTTTTGGCTTAAAAGATGCACCAAAACCAGAAGCTAAGGCAACCTTAGAGTCTCTTAATAAGGCAGGTAAAAAACTCTATCTCCTCACGGGCGATAAAAAAGAAACTGCTGAGGCTATTGGTAGGGCATTTCCCTTTGATGAAATCATTGCTGAAGCCCTGCCAGAGAAGAAAACCAGTGCCATTAAAGAAAAACAAAAAGATTATGTTGTCGCAATGGTAGGGGACGGGATCAATGATGCCCCAGCCTTGGCCACCAGTGATATCGGTATTGCTATTGGTAAGGGGACAGATGTTGCCATTGCCAGTGGTGATGTTATTCTCATGCGTGATGATCTCACCAGTCTCGTCAATGCTTTTACCCTCTCTAAAAAAACTTTGCGCAATATCAAAGAAAATCTCTTCTGGGCATTTTCTTACAACATTGTCGCTATTCCCCTTGCTTGTGGTGTCTTTTCCCCTTGGGGTATAACCTTAAATCCTATGTTTGCCTCTGCCCTTATGAGCCTGTCTTCTCTACTTGTTGTCAGTAATGCCTTGCGTCTTAGAGGGATAAAGTTTAAGATAGGTACAAAGGAAAATCTTCCAATTCAAACTAAAGGAGAAAAAAGAATGATTGAAACAACCGTTGAAGTATTTGGCATGAGTTGCCCTCATTGCTCAGCAACTGTAAAAAAAGTACTAGAAAGTCTACCTAGTGTTGAAAGTGTTGAGGTGAGCTTAGAGGATAAAAAAGCCACTGTCCTTAGCCGAGATACGTTAGCAAAAGATACAATCAACCAACTTATTACAGAAAAAGACTTTACCGTAGGTCAAATTAACGAGGTAACAAAATGAGACAATTAAAAGCTTTATTCCTTACCCTACTTCTTGCCCTTTCTCTTGCAGCTTGTGGCAATAGTGCCCCTAATGTTGAAATATCAGAAACTGTCTTAACTGAGGCAAAAAATGATGTTGCTGTTCTAGTGGATGTACGTTCACCAGAAGAATTTAAGGCAGGGCATCTTCCTAATGCCATTAATATTCCTCTTGAAAAGATTCCAGATCTTTCTCAATTTACTGTAAGTATGGATTTTCCTATCTATGTATATTGTCAAAGCGGCAATCGTAGTAAAGAAGCTAAAAAAGCCTTTGAAAAATTAGGCTATACGACAGTTATTGACCTTGGTGGTATTAAAGATTACAAAGGTAAACTGGAAAAATAAAAAAAATGGTTCTAGCGTAATTGCTAGAACCATTTTTTTAATAGTCTAATTCTACAAAGGCTGCCTTAGTTGCACCACAGAGTGGGCATCTATAGGTATCAGGTAGTTCTGAAAATGGCACGCCTTTTGGAATTTTGTTTTTACGATCACCATGTTTAGGGCTGTACATATAACCGCAATTTTGCATTTGGCATTGATAAGTATGCATATTTTTTTCTTCTGACATAATTAATCCTCCATAACGTCTTAATCAAATACTATTAAAAAATTGATAGAAAAGATGGTAACAAAAGACCGATACAAAGTAAGATGACTAAGATATAGACAACAATTTTTTGCTTGGCATTTCTATGCTTTAAATTCATTACGCTCTCTCCCTAAAATAACGGTCAATATCGTGAATAAGACTACCTCCATCACCTACTGCAGTAGATACTTGACGCATTTTTTTAGCACGCACATCTCCAATAGCATAGACACCCTCTAAAGAAGTTGCCATTTCATCATTTGTTACAACATAACCCAGTGCATCGACCTCTAGCACATCACTAAAAAGCTCAGCATTGGGTAAATATCCTACAAAAATAAAAGCACCATCAAATTGCCATTCTGTCTCTTCACCTGAAAGTTTGTCCTTTGTACGAACACTTTCTAATTTATCTTTTCCTAAAAAAGCAACAGGAAGACTATTCCATACAAAGCGAATATTATCCTTGGCAAAGGCTAGCTCTTGGCTATGTTTGTTAGCACGAAGCTCATCACGACGATGAAATACTGTCACGCTTTTACAAATTTTAGAAAGGTAAAGCGCCTCATCAACAGCAGTGTCCCCACCACCAAAGATACAAATATCCTTATCCCTAAAGAAAAAGCCATCACAAGTCGCACAATAAGAAATCCCTCGACCACGAAGTTTGTCTTCATTTTCTATACCGAGCATACGAGGGTGAGCGCCTGTTGCCAACACCACAACCTTAGCTTCATAAACCTTGCCAGCCACTGTCTTGACTGTCTTAACCTCTCCTTTGAGCTCTAGGTGCTCCACCTGTTCAAATTTGATTTCTGCACCAAAGCTTAGGGCTTGTTCATAAAACTTCATCATGAGCTCTGAACCACCCACACCATTAGGAAATCCAGGGTAGTTATCAATCACTTCTGTCGTTGCAGCCTGTCCTCCAGGGACACCCATTTCAAAAACAATTGTTGAATAGCCTGCTCTTCTCGCATATAAAGCCGCTGTCAGTCCAGCAGCCCCACCACCAATAATCGCTATATCATGCATATTTTTTCCTCCTATCAGCTTTCCAATTATATATAACCACAATAGTCAGTTATAAACTCTTCTATAGAAAAATAACGCTCCCTATAAGAGAGCGTTATTTTTCTAGTCTTCTAAAACAATATAGGTGACATTAATCGGACCGTGTACCCCAACAACACGAACAAGCTCAATGTCTGCTGTATTGGATGGTCCAGAGATATGAACAAGGTTGCTTGGGAAAGCTTTTCTATCTTCTTTAAACTTCTGACGAAGTAATGCCATCGTTTGTGTCATTCTTGGATAAATAGTATCTTTTCTTACCACTGCAATATGGGTGAGTGGTAAAAGCCCAATAGAACGTCCACTGCCACGGCTACATTGTTGTAAGATGGTTGCTGTTTCAGCAATACCAGCGATAGGGAAAGTTACCCCAATATTGGCATCTTGTGCAAGATCAATATTGGCTTGTCTACCTTTTTCGGCATCCCACATCACATAAGTGGTGCTATCGTTTTCTTGAGCCGCTTTTTCAAAAGCTTCATAGATACCATAGCGTTCCATTTCTTCTGTTTCTGGATAGAGTACCTTTCCGCCACCATAGTCTGCAATAACTTCTAAAAGGACATCTTTTAGGTTTTCTGCATTTGCCATTTTATATTTTGTGCCTAGGCGATCACATTCCTTAAGAAAAACTTCCAAAAGCTCTTCTTGACTAAGGTCATTCATCATGAAGTTTTGTGGTCCTTTAGAAAAGTCGAAAGGTTCAACTTGATCAGGCACAGCATTACGCCCCAACGCTAAAGATACATTGCGTAAAAAAGCTTTTTTATTTTGTTCGTTTAACATCGTTATTTACGCCCGCCTTTCTCTCTCTTTTCAAACCAATCGCGGAATTTTTCTTTTTTGAGAAGTTCCATATCACGAGACTTCGTCCAGCCACCAAGTACAGGAATACCCTTAGTACCTTCACCTAGACGGCCTTTTTTACCACCCATGATGCCCATACCAAAGGCACCCATCTTAGTTCCAAGATCAAACATACCACTGCTACCAAGACCCATACCAGCTACCTTGAAGATAGATTTTTCCATAAAGCCTGGATAGTGGAATTCTTCTACGAGTTTTTGACGATGGAGCAATAAGAGCTCATGAATCGGTATCTTTACCGGACAATGGTCTGTACAAGCACCACAAAGGGTAGAAGCATAAGGAAGGGCCCCTGCCTTTTCATAGCCTACCAAAAGTGGGGTAAGTACTGCGCCCATTGGTCCTGGATAGATAGAACCATAAGCATGACCTGTGATATGACGATAGACAGGACAGATATTCATACAAGCCCCACAACGAATGCAACGGAGCATTTCTCTAAATTGGCCAGCGATAATTTTAGAACGTCCATTATCCACAATGACGATATGGATTTCTTCTGGACCATCGACTTCATCTGCCTTACGTGGACCAGTGACCATAGAGAAGTAGTTAGAAATCTTCGCTCCTACTGAGCTACGGATAAGCAGTTCCATCATAACGTCTAAGGCTTCAAAGCTCGGTACAATTCTTTCCATCCCAAGAATAACAACTTGAGTATTAGGAATAGAAGTACTCATACGACCATTACCTTCGTTACTGACTAGAGTCATTGTCCCTGTTTCAGCAACAGCAAAGTTACAACCTGTTACCCCGATGTCTGCCTTTAAGAAACGTTCTCTCATTCTCTTACGCACAAAGCGTGTCATTTCTTCTGGATCTTCAGTACCTTCGTAACCTAATTTTTCGTTAAAGATTTTACGAATTGCCTTACGTTCGAAGTGAAGCGCAGGTACAACGATGTGAGATGGTGGATCCCAGTCCGCTGTTTGGAGGATACTTTCTGCTAAGTCTGTTTCATTGACTTCAATACCAGCCTCTAAAAGAACATGGTTTAAGTCAATTTCTTCAGTCATCATTGATTTTGACTTAACAAGCATTTTTGCTTGTTTTGCCTTGAAGATTTCAAGGACTTGTGCAGAAGCTTCCTTATCTGTTTGTGCAAAGTAAACCTTACAACCATTCTTTTCAGCATTTTCAGCAAATTGATTGAGATAGTAGTCAAGATTTGCTAGCACATGGTCACGCAAGTCTGCAGCTTCTTGGCGGAAATCTTGCCATTCATCAACTTGATCAACTAACTCTTTACGTTTAGAATAAAACACATTTTGAGCTGTGCGAATTGCATTTTGCTTAAATTCGTTATGGACAGCAATATCAACACGCTCTTTAAAGCTTTTATCTTGATTAAATAAAATAGCCATATTAACCCCTCCTTACCTCTATCTTGAGTTTAAGACCTCAGCAATGTGCATGACTTTAATGTCACGATTCAATTGACCATTGTCACGCATACGATCAAGACGACCAGCGATATTCATCAAGCAAGCCTGATCAGATCCACAAAGGATTTCTGCACCTGTATCCACAACACTTTGTGCCTTTTCAACAACGATTTGTTCAGAAAGTACAGGTTGCTTGACTGAGAAAGTCCCCCCAAAACCACAGCATCTAAGCGCTTGGTTCATCTCGATGTATTGTAAGCCCTCTACCTTTTCTAAAAGCTTCATTGGTTGTTCTTTAACACCCAAAAGACGGGTAGAGTGACAAGATTTGTGATAAGTCAATGTTTTGTTGAGTTTTGCCCCAACATCAGTCACACCTAAAACATCTACAATAAATTCTGTAAATTCATAAAGATGACTGCCCATTTCCTTTGCACGCATTGCCCATTGTGGTTCATCTGCCAAAAGATGAGGGTATTCTTCCTTCATTGCAAAAGCGCATGAACCAGAAAGGCTGACAATGTATTCTGCACCTTCAAAAGCTTTGATGGTGTTTTTCATTGCTGCCTTAGAGGCTTGTACATAGCCAGAGTTAATCAATGGCTGACCACAGCAAGCTTGAGCCTTAGGAAAGACGATTTCACAACCCAAACGCTCCAACACTTCTACTGCGGCAATCCCAACTTTTGGATAGAACATATCGACCATACATTGGGAAAATAAATGAATCTTCATTTTGACACCTTCCTCTATAAAATAGTATTATCTCCATCTACTCAAAAAGAGTAAAAAACAAGGCTTACCTGCCATTAGAAAAACTTATCAAATAGCACTTCCATTATACCAAAATGCCAAGATTTTTGGCAACAAACTTCACACAATTTTCTAACTGTAGTTGTCAGATTTACATGACAAAAACATTAAAAAATCCCTTTTAAAGCCTACCTAGGCAGATTATACCTCATTTTTTAATAACTATAAACTTTACTTATTCATGAGATGGTATTTTTTGTCCACCACAAAAAAATACCATAATACTCACCCAAATCATTTTTTATAATTTATGTAATATACAGCAAACAAGACAATAGTCTAGGCTATTGTCTTGTTTAGTTTCATCTTGCAATGCTATCATTTTTATCAATTAACTTTCATGACTGATAGCAACAATTTGCTTTTCTAGATTAAAATAAATCACCATTAGCTCGTCTGTTAGCTCTGGATTAAAACTCAAATCCAAAATAAACAATTGTTGATTTGTTGTTGCGTAAATCAAACTCCCAAAACGTTGAATTGCTAAAAAATCCACCATTTCTATCGCCCTCATCGTCTTAATATCGCTTGATGGAAAGAGTCCTACTAGTGCATCATCATCCATTTCATCTTTATAAAATGCCATAAAATAAGCAACAGTTTCATAATACTGATTTTCTTTATCTTGTAGTATCTTTTTTAAAGACGCTTTAGCGACTTCTACTAAGCTATCGACTTCATCAAGCATTGAAGCCACAAGGCTCATTGCCCTATCATCTAAAGTGAGTTCTTCTTCAACATCAAAGTAAAAAGATGTGCCAATCTCCTCTGGGGAGAAAAAAATTTCTTCCCCTTTTTCGTATTCAATATTTGGATAATGCTGACTTTTTAAGTGCATCTTAACAACCTCATTTCTGACCATACTTTTTAAATTGTACATTTTAAATCGTTAACTGTATTGTATCATGGATAAGTTAAGTATCAAAGAATAGGAAGCTTTATCCAAAAGCAGTCCTTTAAAAACTCACTACAGGAAGATAAAGCAATTGGGCTTGAGACAGGATAAAATTACCACCTTTAGTATATGTTATTAAAATATACTATATACTATTCTTGTAATATGGTATAAACTATTCTTGTAAAGTCATGAAATAATAAACTAGGATTTTATTTGCACAAGTCATACCATTTGTATCTACATTGCCAATGAACTTAGGAGGCGATAGAATGAAAAAAGGGGTAAAAATCTTACTAGGCTTTCTTGGTATCATTATAACACTTTGTTATATTTACATGGGCACATGGAGAAATGGTCAAAGCCTTTCTTGGGCGTTTAAAGTCAATGATTTTTTTGGGCTAGAAATAGAGCCTGGAGTATATGATAGTAACAGTGGGCTTTATCTTTTTGATGATGATTTTATGTGGATAAAACCACTATTTGGCTTTATTAGTGTTATTACACTTGGTATTTTACTCTCTAAAGTGCTTAAGGTTACTTTAAAGGTGAAGTCTCCCTTCGTACCCTACTTAGGTCTCATACCTCTCCTATACTTTCCCTTTAAAACCCTTCTGTTTTTTGGCACGATACGCGCTAGAACAGTTTGGCATGCTTTTTTAGGTGATTGGTTGCCAGAGTTTCTTTGGCACACGCCATTTCTTTTTGAAGCTGAAATCTCAATATATCCTCTTGCTATTTTAGGTCTTATCTTTTATCTTTCCCTTAAAAAGCATTCATCATAAAGAAAACCGTTAAAAAACGCCACACACCATGTGTGGCGTTTTTGAGTGAATAAAATTCGTCTCACAACCACTATCTTTAAAACATCGCCTATTAGTCTAACTTTATAAGGCACTGATAAGCTACCTAAAAAAGGCAATAAAAAAAGACCATGACATGATTATCATGGTCTTCCGCGCTGTGAGGGATTCGAACCCCCGACCTTTTGGTTCGTAGCCAAACACTCTATCCAGCTGA
>CALIQN010000072.1 GCA_938044045.1 uncultured Peptococcaceae bacterium | reverse complement strand
TTTAGAAGTGACCCAAAAAGACTTACCAGAAGGGATAGCCAATTATACATCAGATATTATTACAGATCAGCCTGAACAACAGGTGGTTGCAGAACTGATTCGTGAAAAAGTATTTATGCTCACAGAAGAAGAGATTCCTCATTCCACTGCAGTGACCATTGAACTAATGGAGCGACGTGAGAGAGATGACAAGCTCATCATTCATGGACTTATCTATGTGGAGCGGGATAGTCAAAAAGGTATGGTCATCGGCAAAGGTGGCAAACTCTTGAAACAAATAGGTATTTTAGCAAGAAAAGTAATTGAACACTTGCTGGGAGAGGAAGTGTATCTCAAACTCTGGGTCAAGGTAAAACGTGATTGGCAAGATAAGGGTCATATCCTCCTTGAACTTGGCTTTGACAAGAGTAACTTGATGTAAAAGGGGAGATTTTATGGAAATGGAAAATATGCCAATTCCAAAACGACCAGAAACTGAAGAAGATAAGGAAAATCTTCGCCAAATTTGGCAAGATACCAAAGCAGAAGACATTGCAGAATTTATTGATAATTTAGAAGATAGAGAAGATCAGCTTGCTTATATTAGTGCCTTAGAGCCAGAAGATATGGCAATCGTTTTAAATGAGCTTGGTGATGGGGAACTTTTTAGTGAGCTCCTCCTTAACGTATCTGAGGAAGAAGCTAGACTCATTACTGATGAAATTTCTACAGACGATGCGACGGACTTATTGGCTGATGTTGATGAAAACACCCAAAAGAGAGTGCTATCTCTCTTTGAGGATGAGTTTAGAGATGATATTACAGATCTTTTGACTTATGAAGAGGATACTGCCGGTGGATTGATGACAACGGAATTTGTTGTCGTGCCTGTATTTGTTGAGGTAGAAAAAGCGATAGAGTTGATTCGCTCTTTTGCACCAGATGCAGAAACCATTTACTATATTTATGTCATTGATGGAAGCAATCGTTTGGTAGGGATACTTTCTTTGCGTGAACTCATTGTTGCCCATCCAAATTCTACCGTCGCAGAAATCATGATACCAGATGTGTTATCGGTTAATGTTCATGCTGACCAAGAAGAAGTCGCTGACCTGATGAGTAAGTACAATCTTCTTGCTTTGCCTGTTGTGGACGATGAAGAACATATCTTAGGGATTATCACGGTCGATGATATCGTCGATGTCATCCATGAAGAGGCTACCGAAGATATCTATCGTATGGCTGGTACCTCTGAGCGTGAAGGTGAGGAAGATTCCACTGTCTTTAATGCCTATCGGGCACGGATGCCGTGGCTTTTAATCACGATTCTTGGGGAATTGGGTAGTGGCTCGGTACTCTCTGCCAGTGAGGTCAAATTGCAGACAGTAGCAGCCTTGTCTATTTTTATTCCACTTCTGACGGGGTTAGCAGGTAATGTTGGTACTCAGTCTTCCACAGTTACTGTACGTGGGATAGCAACAGGGACAATCACCTCTAAAACAGCAATTCGTACCATTGCTAAGGAAGTCATTGTGGGCTTAATTCTTGGGCTGACCATAGGTTTATTGGTCATGGGGATTGCAACTTTTTGGAAAGACAATTTTCAAATTGGTCTTGTGGTAGGGATTACCTTATTTATCAATAACTTTACTGCTGCCTTGATGGGGACCGTGGTACCGCTGATTTTTATGTTGGTGAAGAAAGATCCGGCCGTCGCCTCGGCACCATTTATCACCATGGTGGTAGATATTTTGGGTCTAGTAAACTACATGCTTGTAGCAACGGTTATTTTGGGACTTTAAAAACGACAGGTCATCCATTGACCTGTCGTTTTTAATAATAGGAGGATAGAATGGATAAATCAATTTGGTATAAGATAAGTATTATTCTTGGTAGCGTATTTTTTGGTTATATTGCCATTTCTTTAGCGACAGGTGCGATGGAAACCTTTCATATCGAAGGGGTTTATCGCTTGTTTATCATTATTTTGGTGCAAAACAGCATCATTCTTTTGGCTCTTTGGTGGTATTATGGGCGAGATAAGGCAGTTTTTAGAAAGTTTGGCTTGCATTTACCAGAAAAAAAGTCTGCCTATACTGTTGCAATTTTAGTAGGCTTGGTCTTATTTATGGCGGGCAATCTTTATATGTATGCTTTTCAAATCGTGATGGGTAGAGACATTGAAGCACAAGACTTAACGGCTTTTTTCCCTAATCAGGCAACGGTATTGGATTTGTTGTTGCTCTTGGTCACTGTCGGTGTTTTAGCACCTTTTACAGAGGAGTTGCTTTTTAGAGGGGCAGTTTACCATGCCTATAAAGACAGTAAGCTAGGTGTCCTTGGTGCCATGCTTGTGGCAAGCTTTACCTTTGCCTTGTTACATGCCGATATGGAACGCTTTATCGTATTTTTTATCGGTGGGATGGTGTTTAATGTCTTGAGTCGTCATTATAACAGCCTTGCAGTCTCTATGCTGAGCCATGCCACTTGGAATACACTATCACTATTGGCATTTTATAGTGCTGTCGTTATGGGAGGAGTAGAATGAAGGTCATAGTGAGTGGTATGGCACATGATGGCAGAGCAATTGCTAAAATGGAGGATAAAGTAATATTTTTTTCTGGTGCCCTACCTCAAGAGGAAGTAGAGATTAGCCTTGAGGGCAAAGAAAAAAAGATTTATCTCGCAAAGGTTGACAGTATTGTAAAACCACATCCTGAACGTATCCAACCAAGGTGTAAAGTCTTTGCCCAATGTGGGGGCTGTGCTTTTCAGATGGCAAGTGAAAAGCTAGAAAAGGCCTTGAAAGAGGAAGTCTTAGAAAATGCCCTAAGACGTATCGGTAAAATAGAAGCAGAAATCAGCCCTTTGAAAACGATGGAAAACCCTTGGCGCTATCGCAATAAAGGCGTCTTTCACGTCAGCTATCAAGGGGGTAGGGCAGAGATTGGCTTTTTTGCGAGCAAAAGCCATGACCTTGTGCCAGCGAGAGAATGCTTGTTATTTTCAGAAAAAGTAAATGCTTTGGTGGCCTTTATAGAAGAAAAACTCACCTATTTTGGGCTAGCCAATCACATCCAAAAGCTAGTGATACGTGAGAGCTACCATACAGGGGAAATCATGCTTGTCTTTGTTGGCAATGAGGGAAAATTTAAGGGTGGTAAGGTCGTGGAGGCGATACTTGAAGCATTCTCAGAAGTGACAAGTATTTACTATAATATTAACACTAATACTAAGTTGATTTTCGGCAAGGCTTTTAAACACCTTTATGGCAAAGAGCGTCTAGAAGATAAGGTCATGGGCAAAACCTTCTTGCTCTCACCAGAGGCGTTTTTTCAAATCAACAGTAGACAGACAGAAGTCCTGTACCAAACGATAAAGCGCCTTTTACCAGAAGGTACCACGAAAATCTATGACCTTTACTCAGGGATAGGCAGTATCGGCATCGCCATAAGTGATGAAACCATTGAAGTCATCGGTGTCGAAAAAAATCACCAAGCAGTGCAAGATGCCAAGCTAAATGTCAAACAAAATGGACTGACAAAAGCAAAGTATCTACAAGCAAGTGCAGAAAAATGGATACAAAAAGAGAACTTAGATAAAACAGCAACCATTATCATCGACCCACCAAGAAAAGGCGTGGATAAAACCTTGCTAGAAACGCTTGTCAAAAGTGATGTCCAAAATCTCATCTATACCTCTTGCGATCCAGCTACCCTAGCAAGAGACCTCGCCTACCTGACCAAAGAAGGCTATCAAATTAAGGCCATTCAGCCAGTAGATATGTTCCCCCAGACAGCACATGTGGAGTGCATAGCGTTGATACAAAGAGTGAAATCGTGAAAATCCTGCATTTTAAGCAGTTTTACAAGCATTATGTATTTGTAGAAGATGGCGAAGGTGGACGAAAAAAAGTCCTAAAAAATTATATAGATGTGAATGTTTGCATTGATATGGTGTGTGGAGATACAAAGTATGAATTGGGAAGTGAGGAATAAGAAATGATGAGATGGATAATAAAAATAATCTTATTTCCAATCAGCTTGCTGCTGAGTATCCTTACTGCCTTTCTGACATTTATACTTGGCATAGGAACAACTATTCTGTATTTCTTAATGCTGATGTGTATAGTTGCTGCAA
>CALIQN010000071.1 GCA_938044045.1 uncultured Peptococcaceae bacterium | reverse complement strand
AGGGTGGAGAGGTGCATCGTTTTAGAAGGGGAAAAGAGTATTTTCATCAGTCTATCCTTTAAAAATGGGCTTTAAAGAGGGCAATAATTTCTTCAGCACGCTTGGCCTCTGCCTCAGCACGCTCATCTGTTAGGGTCAAGGGTTTGACGGGGATGGGGCGATGATTGTGGACAGCGACCAAGGTCATACCGGCCTCTGCAACAAGGACTGCTTCTTCTCCTTCTAGGCGATGGAGATAGCTCTTGAGAAAAAGGGAGGTCTTACCTGTACGAGTGATGGTAGCAGTCGCCTTGACACGCTCATCTGGAAAGACAGGGAGGTACATCTGGACATAGTGGATGACTCGTGTGGACATAAAGCTATCATTGTACTGTAAGGCACAAAGCCCGCTAATATCATCAAGCAGTTTGGTAATCTCCCCACCGTGCATGGTGCCTTTGCGGTTGAGTTGCTCTTTTGTGCAAGTAGAGAGGGAATGAATGGTTGTATAATTGGTATAAGCTGACATGAAATAACTCCTTTATCGTGGCTAAAATTGATTTATAGACTTAAGACATAGATGGTATTTAAAAGCTCTTGGTAGAGGTTGGTCTTGTAGCGCCATTTAAAGTTATGCCCTAAGGAGACATTGACATACCTAGTCTGGTGTTTATCCAAGGTCATCCTTTGGTGTGAATGCGCACAGACGCAGAGCTTGACCTGATACTTGTCGTAAAGCTCACCATAGTGCTTGCTACCCATAAAGGCAATGGTGGTATTAAAGATGGGTTTTTTTGGATAAAGCTCGGCTAAGGGTAGCATGTGGATAACTGAGCAAATATTTTTTTTCGCTCCATTTTCACTTGCTCTAATGGTAGAAAGCTGTTTTTCTAAGAGGGCAAGGCTTTTTTGGGTGATACGCTCATTGATATGGGGATCTTTTTGACTGTCTTGGATGTACTTGTATTCTGGATTTTTGGTCAAGAAATGGTGACGTTTACGTGCTGTCATAAAGTCGTACTTATTGTAAAGACTATAGTCATACCAACTCGGACCACCGATAATCACCCAGTCTTGAAAAACGATGGGATTGAGGTAGAGACTGTAGGTTTTGTGCAAGAGCATGAGGTCTTGATAGTCATCTGCATCCATACAAAAAAAGACATCTTTGGCTTTTTTTTCGCCAAGACAATAAAGCTCATGATTGCCTGGAATTTCCAAAATTTGACAAGGGTGGATTTTCTCCCTTAGTTGGTCATAAAAATCAAGGGTTTGAAAGGCACCTGTAGTCGTATCTCCGCAAAAAATAAGGTAGTCTAGCCCTAGGGTTGCCACAAGTCTTTCAAAGGCTTGGGTAAAGTTGTGGTGAACATTGTAGTCGATGTGCAAGTCACCGATAAAGCCTATTTTCATTTTACGACCTCCTTTAACACAGTTTTTTGACACTGTAGTTATGCTAACACTTTAAAACCTATGGTGTCAATTCACTTTAGACATGATACAATAGACTTAACATAATAAAAATCACAGAGAAAGGTGGAAAAATAATGTCTACAGAAAAGAAAAAACGTATTTATAACAAGCTTGTTCGTGATGGTGTACCAGAACAAATCACGCAAGGCGGCGACACTTGTGTGCATTGTGTCTTGGAAGATGAGGATGAATATCGCTTTGCCCTTGATGAAAAGCTTGATGAAGAAATTGCAGACTATCAGATTAGCAAAGACATCTCTGAACTTTCTGATGTTTTGGAAGTCATCCATGCCATCGTTGAAGCTAGGGGCATGACTTTTGAAGAACTAGATGAAATGCGTCTCAAAAAGCGAGAAAAACGTGGGGGCTTTACCAAGCGTTTCCTTGTCAAGGAGATTCATGAGTAAGCTCACCCTAGCCCTAGTGCAAATGAGGGTAGGGAAAGATAAAGCAGATAACCTTGCACGTGCAGCAGTCTTTGTCAAAGAGGCGAGTGAGAATGGGGCGCAATTGGTCATCTTGCCCGAGATGTTTCAAACCCCTTATGAGACAAGCCTTTTTCCCCTCTATGCTGAGGAGAGGGGAGACATAAGCTACCAAGCCTTGAGTGCCATGGCAAGGGAAAATGCCATAACCTTAGTCGGAGGCAGTATTGCCGAGCTTGAGGATGGTCGGGTCTATAACACTTCTTTTGTCTTTAATCCCGAGGGAGAAGAAATCGCCCGTCATCGCAAGGTACATCTTTTTGATATTGATATTCCTGGAGGACAGTATTTTAAGGAAAGTGATACCTTAACAGCGGGAGAGGATATGACCTTTTTTGAGACAGATTTTGGGCGTATTGGGCTTGGGATATGCTTTGATGTACGCTTTAGTGCCTTTGCGCACAAGATGGCAAAAGCCGGAGCAAGGGTTTTAGTTTACCCTGCTGCCTTTAATCCGACCACAGGACCCAAGCATTGGGAACTACTCTTTCGCTCCCGTGCCAATGACAATCAAGTCTATACTGTAGGGGTCTCTTCTCTCCCTAGTGAAAAAGAGGGCTACCAAGCCTATGGACATTCTCTGGTGGTCAATCCTTGGGGTGAGGTTATCTTGGAGATGGGTACAGATGAGGGCATAGGCTATGCGATTTTAGAGAGTGACCTTATTGATGAAGTGAGAGGCGCCATTCCCCTAGGACAGTAGAGACAGTATCGTCTCAAAGGAGGTCTTATGGACAAATCAACAAGAGAAGTCTGGATTGACTATTTCCTTTCTGAGGCTTTGCTCTGGATGTGGTGCTTTATGTTAGGCGTTGTCTTTTATGGTCGTATTGTTTTTAGGCTATACGAGTCAAGGTCGCTAATAGCAATCTTAGCGCCTTTAGCACAGATGGCTTTTATCTTAGCCATTTTAGGGGCAACTTGGCTTTATGCCAAGAGTCTGCGTTTTGCTGGAAAAAATCTTAGACGCTTTATCTTATTGACTAAGGGGCTACTTTTTGTCATTTTACTGGTGGATATTATTCTTAGATATTATGCTAATAATAAATATTGCCTAGACTTTTCAGGCGAGCCTGAGTTTTACTATCTTGAGATAGGTCTGATGATGGAGGCAGTGTACTTTATCCTTGCCTTAGTTAAACCCAAAAGCGTGAACCAAACAATCCCAAAAAGTTAACCTTTCGCTTTCGTGTCAATGGCAACTAAGTCTTCTTCCTGCCTCAACATCTTTAGTGAGGCACTAAAAAAGTAAGCGTTTGTTTTATAAGGAGGCTATTATGATGAAAAAATGGTGGCGTTACTACATCATTTCAGAGACTTTACTATGGTTAGGCTGTCTGATGATGAGCCTCATCTTTAGTGAAACCATTGTTTTTAAGATGCTTTGGTCAAGAACGCTGAGTCCGATTTTAGCACCACTGGCAGAGGTGGTCTTTGTCTTGATGATTTTGGTCGCCACTTGGTGCTATGAGAAAAGTCTCAGTTTTAATGAGCCTAAGTTGAGACGCTTTGCCTTGTGTGCTAAGGGCGTGATGGGACTTGTCTTATTGGTCTTTATTGCCCTAAAGTACCTCCCAAGCCCGGTGAGCCAGCTAAACGCTCCAGCAGTCATCTGGTATCTTGAACTTACCCTCATATTTGAAGCAATGTACTTTATCCTTGCCTTAGCCAAACCAAAAAGCGTGAACTAAACAATCCCCCCAAAAGTTAGCCTTTTGGGGGGATTATGATAGATGAGTATAAAAAACGCACAGAACCGATACCAAGACATAGAGAAATCAACGAACAACTGGCAAAGGCTATTATTAAGAAACTTGGATTAAAGGCGTAATTTTTAGGAGGGGAATAATGATGAAGGCAACTTATCCAATTATTGTGCATCCACAAGATGAAACAGGTTACCATTTTGTAGAAATTCCAGATTTTGATGGCTATACCCAAAGAAAAGACTTAAATGAATGTATTGAGATGGCACAGGACTATATTAATTTAAAAGTCATCGACTGTGAGGATAATGATACCACTGTGCCAAGTCCTACCAATCTCAATACAATAGGACATGATAGTGAGGTCATTGTCACACTGGTGGTGATAGATACGATAAAATATAGACAGGAAAATAGTACGCAACTCGTGAAGAAAACCTTGACGATACCAATGTGGTTAAATAAAAAAGCAGAAAAAAATAATGTTAATTTTTCTAAAACTTTGCAAAATGCTTTGATTGAGCAATTGTATTAATCAATTGCTGTGAAGCACAAATTGCAAGATACAAAAATTAAACAGTCCTTTTTGTTTGACGATTAAAGCATGGCTGTGATACACTAGCGGGAATATCAGACAAAAGCCCCTTTAGGGACTAAGGTCAAATTGTGAAAGTGAGGGGTAAAATCATGAAAATCAGTCAAAAACTTGACCGTGCAGAAACTTATATTCCAGAACAGGCGAACTGTGACATTTACCTAAATGCCAATGAGAGTTTTGTTGTCCCTGATGAGATCTTAGAAAAGGCCATCAAAGACGCCATAGAAGAGGCAAGCCAAAATCTCAATCGTTATCCGGATGCCTTTAGTGTAGGGCTTTGCCAAGCCTTTGCAGACTATTATGGCATAGACTGGCGTCTTGTCAGTGCAGCCAATGGCTCTGATGAGTCTATTCTCATGCTTTATGCCTGCCTGCTTGATGCAGGGGACAAGGTACTTACCCTAGATCGTGATTTTTCGATGTATCGTATTACTGGCAATACTCAAAATCAGCAAATTATCGCCCTTAAAAAGGACGAAGACAGTCAAAGTGTTGCGATTGAAACGATTGTAAAGACTGCCAAGGAAGAAGACGTGAGTATGATTATCTTCTCTAATCCTTGTAACCCTACAGGACAGATTTTTGCGAGAGAAGAAATCATTACCTTAGTAGAGAGCTTTGATGGCGTGGTGGTAGTGGATGAAGCCTATATGGACTTTGCAGATGAATCAGTGATTGACCTTGCTGGTGGAAAGTATGAAAACCTAGTTGTCCTTCGTACAGCGTCCAAGGCCTTTGCCTTAGCAGGGGTTAGAATAGGGATGCAGGTGGCGTCTTTAGATATCACTAGACGCCTGCAAGCAGGCAAACTGGTCTTTAATGTCAGTATCTTTGGTCAAAAGATTGGGGAAGCCATCTATCGTCACAAGGCAAGTTATCAAAAAGCCATTGCAGAAATTAAGGAAAGTACTGCCTTTTTATATGAACATTTGGTACAATTAAGTCAAAAGTATCCAAGATTGAAAAAAATTTATCAAACCCATGCCAATTTTATCTTCATGCGTGCCGAAAATGCCAGTGGTATCTTTCAGTCTCTCAAGGCAAAGGGCGTCATGACAAGAGATTTTGGGGTGGATTATTTCAGAGTGTGTGCCGGGACAAGAGAGGAAAACCTTGCTTTCTTGAGGGCACTGGAAGCCGTTTTACAGGAGGAGAGAGCATAATGAAAGTTATTTTACTACAAGATGTGGCAAAGGTCGGTAAAAAAGGTGAGGTCGTTGACGCCAAGATGGGTCATGCCAGAAATTTCCTAATTCCTAATGGTCTTGCTGTTGAAGCCACAAAAGCCAATCTCAAAAAATTAGAGCTTCAAAAAGCCAATGCACAAGAGGAAGCAGCCTATCAACTTTCTCAAGCAGAAAGCATCCAACGTGATTTGGAGGATAAGGTTATCACCATCACCACTAAGGCAGGCAATGGAGGTAGACTTTTTGGTACCATTACCAATAAAGAAGTGGCAGAGGCGATTGAAGCAGCTTACCATTTAGCGATTGATAGACGTAAGATTGTCCTTGAAGAAAAGATTAAAACCCTTGGGACTTATCCGATTGTGATCAAACTTCATCCAGAAGTCAAACTCAATATGCGTGTTAAAATCACCGAGTAAGCTTCTTAGTAGCGTTCACATTTGTTTTAGCGCTTGACGGTTTTAGCCTAATAGTGCTATAGTGTCTGTAGGCAAGAAATGAAAAACAGTTAAGCATAATACAAAAAAACGACCAGTTGCAGCTGGTCGTTTTTTTTTAGGCTAATCGTTCTTGAAAATACTGTCTAGCCACTTGGTGAGGTAATGGCAAATTACCCCACCTATGACAGTAATAGAAATGAAAAACATAAATTGAAGCATAATACACACCTCCTCACTGTCGTGAGATTGTGAAGAACGACAAGAATAGTATAGCATAAAGACCTTGTTTTAGAAGATTTTGTGTAAAAATGATTTAAAACTTTTTAATTATTAGGTGCCAAATGTAGGATAAAGTTTTTTGGTATTTTAGTGGTTGACGTGCTTGGAGTCGTGGTGATATACTACTTATGACAAATCATAGATAAAATTCAAGCATAAAAAAAACGACCAGTGCCAGCTGGTCGTTTTTTTATTAGGCTAGTTGTCGTCTTTGGAACTATCTAACCATTTGATAATATAATGACAAATTATATTAACCATGATAGCTCCAATCATAGATAAAAAAAGCTCAAGCATAAGGTCACCTCCCTACTGTCGTAGGAATGGTTTGACGACAAGAATAGTATAGCATAAAGACCTTATTTTAGAAGATTTTGTGCAGAATTATCCAATCCATATTCATTATTTTAACGATTAAGCGAACACGTCTCTTAAAATTGTCAAGTCATATGGGCGAGGTAGATTGAGAGGCTATAGTTATCATAGGAAAAGGGAAATGGCGATATCATAACAACACAAAAAACCACGAGATGGGCTCTCGTGGTTTTTTATTAGGTAATATCTATTCAATTGTCATCAAAGGGTGCCTTAAAGTTAAGGCAAATGGCGTCTTAAACTGCCTTAGAGAGTCATATTGCTTAGCGCTATTTTGCTTTTTTTTCGCTTATTTCTATGTTAGAATAAAGCTAACTTACAATGAGAGGGTCGAGAAAACGATGAATGATCAACTACATTTGGATGTATTACAAAAGGATATAGGCACCCTACTGGAACAAGTCAGACGCAATAGTACTATTGAGCCTAGTCTATATACAAAATATGATGTCAAAAGAGGGTTAAGAAATGCCAATGGTACTGGGGTGACCGCAGGGATTACCAGTATTTCTTCTGTAGTGGGTTATGAGGTTGAAGATGGCAAGAAGATTCCTACAGAGGGGCATTTGCTTTATCGTGGGATAGACCTGGCGGACTTGGTTGAGGGCTTTGAAAAAGAAGGGCGTCTAGGCTATGAGGAAGTGGCCTATTTGCTTCTCTTTGGGGTCTTACCAAGTGATAAAGACTTAAACTTTTTTACCCATCGTTTGAGTGAGCGTCGTAATTTCCCGACAAACTTCAAGGAAGATTGTATCTTAAAGATTCCAAGCCAAAACATCATGAATAAGTTGCAACGTTTGATCCTAGCACTTTATTCCTATGATTCTAATCCTGATGATATTTCTTTGGAAAAGGTACTGGCGCAGTCTATTGACTTGATTGCCAAGGCACCACTGATGATTGCCTATGCCTATCAAGCAAGAGAGCATTATTTTAACAAGGCGAGCCTCGTTTTGCACCAACCTTTGGAAAATGCTTCTACAGCAGAAAATATCTTGCATTTGACCCGTACCGACTCAGATTTTACACGCCTAGAGGCTGAAGTTTTAGACCTTTGTCTTTGCGTACAGGCAGACCATGGGGCGGGGAATAACTCTTGTTTTGCCAACCATGTGGTCTCTTCTTCAGGGACAGATACTTATTCTGCTATCTCCACTGCTATCGGTTCATTAAAAGGACCTCGTCATGGTTCTGCCAATATGAAAGTCTTTAACATGATGAAGGATATTTCTACTCACGTTAAGGATTGGAATAATGACACAGAACTCAGCAATTATCTCTACAAGATTTTAAGGAAAGAAGCTTTTGACGGCACAGGACTCATTTATGGTATGGGACACGCGGTTTATACCTTATCAGATCCTCGTGCCACCTTACTCAAGAAAAAAGCGGAAAGTTTGGCAAAAAACAGTGAGTATGAAGCAGAGTTTAAGCTCATCACCAACGTTGAGCGTCTGACTAAAAAGCTCTTAAAGGAAATCAAAGGCGAGGACTACAATATTTGTGCCAATGTCGACCTTTATACAGGGATTATCTATCATATTTTAGGCTTAAAAGAGGATATGTTTACCCCAATTTTTGCCTGTGCCCGCATGAGTGGCTGGTGCGCTCATCGTCTTGAGCAGATTTTGGACAACAAGATTATTCGTCCGGCTTATGTCTACCTCAATAAAAATAATCTCAAATATGTCCCACTCTCTGAACGTATTGATAGTGGGGAATACATTAGACGTTTGGAACTTACCAAAGAAAATAACTAAATACTTTGACCTTCTAGTGTTGACTAGAGGGTCTTTTTTTGTCTTTTTTAGGCTATAAAGTGTAACAAAATCATCATCAATTTAAAAAGTTAGTAAAAGACAAGTTTAAAAAATTATAGCGAAAGAATTAAGCTTGTCGAATTAGAAAATTTCGTTTAAAATGACAAATAAAAGCAAGAAAGGGGAGGGTGCCATGGCAAAGGTAAAAACAGAGTTTATTTGTTCAAATTGTGGTTATAAGGCCTTAAAATGGCTAGGACGCTGTCCAGAATGCCAAAGCTGGAATACCTTTTTGGAAGAAAAAGTCACGCCAAAAAACACACCTAGTGCCCCCAAAGTTAACCTGACTCGTGCCAAACCTCGTCCTTTAAAAGAAGTCCAAAAGGTCGAAAGTGAACGCCTTAATACCCAAATCGGCGAAGTCAATCGTGTCTTGGGTGGCGGAATGGTACGTGGTAGCTTAATCTTGCTTTCAGGGGATCCGGGGATAGGGAAATCGACCCTTACCATGCAAGTTATGGCAAATCTCGCCAAAACAGGTCGAGTCCTCTATATCTCTGGTGAGGAGTCAGCAGGTCAGATTCAAAACAGGGCAGAGCGTTTGGGCGTGGCAGAGAGTGATATTGTCCTTTTAACGGAAAATGATGTGAGCCTAGTGCATGAATTAGTCCTCAGCTTAAAGCCCACACTCATCGTGCTGGACTCCATACAGACAACCTTTGACAGCGCCTTGAGTGCTAGTCCAGGGAGCGTCAGCCAGCTAAGAGCAGTGGCAAGTTATGCCCTCTCTTGGGCAAAGAATTATGGTTTTTCAACGATTTTAATTGGTCATGTGACCAAAGATGGACAGGTGGCAGGGCCTAGGGTGCTTGAGCATATGGTAGATACGGTCTTATTTTTTGAGGGCGATCACCATTATCAATACCGTCTCTTGCGTGCCTTAAAAAATCGTTTTGGCTCAACCAATGAGCTGGGCATTTTTGATATGACAGAAAGTGGCTTAAAAGAAGTCCTAAACCCTTCAGAAACGTTTTTAAAAGAACGTCCCTTGCATACCTCAGGTTCGGCAATTGGGGTGCTTTTGGAGGGATCACGACCTATTTTACTTGAGGTACAAGCCTTGGTGACCAGTTCTGTCTATGGTCAGCCAAGACGGATGGCAACAGGAACAGATTACAATCGGGTGGCAATGCTTTTGGCTGTTTTAGAAAAGCGTGCGCATCTTCCTCTAAGTGACAAAGATGTCTATGTCAATGTTGTTGGCGGGCTAGTGATTGATGAGCCGGCAGGTGATTTGGCCATTGCCGTTGCCATGGCCTCAGCCTTTTTGGATAAGGCGGTCAGAGGGGACAGTGTTGTCATTGGCGAATTGGGGCTGACAGGAGAACTCAGACAGGTACAACAGTTAGAAAGGCGTTTGAAAGAGGTGGCAAGTCTTGGCTACAAGCGTGCGATTATTCCACCTTTAAAAGACAAGATAGAGGTCAGTGGCGTGGACTTAGTTCAAGCCAAGAGCCTGTATGAAGTTTTTCAGACGATATGGGAATAAGATGACAGAAAGAGAAAAAATAAAATACAACATTATCAAAAAAACCGCACCTGGGACTGCCCTAAGACAAGGTTTGGACAATGTCTTAAAGGCAAATACAGGGGGACTGATCGTTATTGGTGATGAAGAAGTGCTAAAAGAGGTGAGTATAGGAGGCTTTAAGATAGATGCGCCGTACACCCCTGCCCATCTTTACGAGTTGGCAAAGATGGATGGGGCGATTTTACTCCAACCGGACAATTATCGTATTATGGCAGCCAATGTTCACCTTGTGCCAGATTCAAGAGTCCCTTCTAAAGAAACAGGTATCAGACACAGGAGCGCAGAGCAGATTGCTCGCCAGACCAATGCCCTAGTGATTTCTATTAGCCAAAGACGTAATGTGATTAGTCTTTATAAGGGTGATATTAAAGTTGTGCTAGCAGAGCCTAGTCAGATTTTAATCATTGCCAATCAAGCCTTGCAAACGCTAGATAAGTATTGTTCTGTCTTGAGTATTGCCCTAAAGCGTCTTTCTGTAAGTGAATTTGATGGGGTTGTCCTTTTGATGGACATCCTCCAAGCCATTCAGCGTGCAGAGCTTGTGGCACGTATTGAGCAAGAAATCAGGTACTACATTATCCAACTAGGGGTAGAGGGACGTTTGCTCAAGATGCAAATAGATGAGCTGACACGAGACATCGAAGAGGAAGAAAGACACCTTATTCGTGATTATATAGCAAATACAGATGGCGATGTAGATGGTCAGATTGATAAGATTTTAAGAAAGCTCAGAAGCTTAAGTTCAGAGGAACTCTTTAATCGAGACTTACTCACCAAGCTTTTGGGGCTAAAAGAACTAAGCGATACCAGCAAGTTGGAGTATTTGGAGACAAGAGGCTATCGTCTCCTCAATCAGATTCCACGTTTACCGAGCTATATCATAGAAAATGTGATTGCGCATTTTGAGGACTTTTCTCATTTGGTCAATGCAACAGCTGAAGACTTGGATGCTGTAGAGGGTGTAGGGGAAAAACGCAGTCAGCAGATTTATGTTGGCTTAAAACGCTTACGTTCTCAAACCATAGAGGAATTAAGTTATATTTAATACAGAGTAAAAAAGGAGGTGGGAAGATGGCTTTAAACATTACTAGAATATTGATGACGCTTTTAGGTATGGGGCTAGGTGGTTTCTTAGGCTATACCTATCATAGTGCCATTAAGACATCACTAGCCATCAATATGTCTGATTTTGGGCTAGTAGCAACTTTTTTAGGGGCAATTATTTTTGGACTTATAGGTATTATTATTTCAGGGCCTCTTTATAAGGTTGGTTTGAGCTTTACTCAGAAAATGGAAAATTATCTTTCAAAAGTCCCTTTCGTCGAGTTATTAGGTGGGACCATTGGTTTGATTTTGGGACTCATGATTGCTTTTTTACTTTCTTTGCCGCTTGCAGGAATTCCTATTGTCGGGAGCTATATCTCTTTGGCGATTTATGCTGTGCTTGGCTACTTAGGGCTAAACCTAGGGCGACGTTGGCGTGAAAAATTCAGCAAATTTTTTGATCGTGGTGGGCAGGCAAAAGCCGAAAAGGCTGAAAAAGTAGAGTCTACCAATCAAGTGCTTGATGTTGTGCGCACAGTACGTCCTAAGATTTTGGATACGAGTGTCATTATTGATGGACGCATTGTTGATATTTGTAAGGCTGGCTTTTTAGATGGCCCTTTGGTGGTGACCCAGTTTGTTTTAGATGAGCTTCGCCATATTGCCGATAGTGGCGACCATTTAAAAAGGGTGCGTGGCAGAAGAGGGCTAGAAATGCTCAGTGCCTTGCAAAATCTTGATGAAGAGGTCATTATTTCTAATCAGGAATATCCGGATATTGAAGAAGTAGACATCAAATTGGTACAACTTGCTAAGGAGATGGGTGGTGCTGTCGTCACCAATGACTACAATTTAAATAAGGTCGCTTCTTTTCAAAATATTCGTGTCTTAAATGTCAACGAGTTGGCAGGTGCCATTAAGACGGTGGTCTTGCCAGGGGAGAGCTTGAGTGTGGAAATTGTTGCCCTAGGTAAGGAAGCTGACCAAGGGGTAGGCTATCTTGATGATGGGACGATGATTGTTGTCGAACATGGCAAGGATGCCGTTGGTAAAAAAGTGGAGACGATGGTCACCAGTGTGATTCAAACCAACGCCGGAAGAATGATTTTTGTTAAAATGATATAGGAGAAAGATCATGCAAGGGCTGATTATTTTAGCAGCAGGTAGTGGGAAGCGTATGCAAGCGCCCATCAGTAAACAATACTTACAATTAAAGGGACGGCCTCTTCTTTCGTATACAATAGAAAATTTAAGATTAGCTTTGCCAAAAGCAAGGCTAATCTTAGTTTATAAAGAGGCAGATAAGCCTTATTTAGATGAAGTGATAAGAGAGACTAGACTTCAAGCGGGGGAGTATGATCTCGTTTTGGGTGGTAAAGAAAGGCAAGACTCGGTCTATTTGGGGTTAAAAGCGATGCCTGAGGATATTTGTGAGGTTTTTATCCATGATGGTGCAAGACCCTTTGTGTCTAAAAGTTTGATGGAAAGCTTAGTTCAAGGTTTAGAAACAGCAGAGGGGGTTATTCCTCTTATCAAGGTCACTGATACTGTAAAAGTCATTAAAGATGGTTTTATTGAAAAGACCTTACCTAGAGAGATGTTGGGCTTGGCGCAGACGCCTCAAGCCTTTAAAAGGCAACTGATTTTAGACTTGCACGAGCGTGCGAGAAAAGAAAAGATGCTTTTTACAGATGATGCGAGCTTATGTGAGTATTATGACATTAGGGTCAAAGCTGTCCCAGGTGAGGCAACGAATCGTAAAATAACAATCCAAGAGGATTTGGCATGGGCAGAATGGAGGTTGGCATGCGAATTGGAATAGGGTATGACGTTCATCGGTTAGAAGAAAATAGAAAGCTCATCTTAGGTGGGGTAGAAATACCACATCATCTAGGGCTTTTGGGTCATTCTGATGCAGATGTTCTTTTACATGCAGTGACTGACGCCCTTTTAGGTGCTTTGGCTTTGGGTGATATTGGCAAACATTTCCCAGATACGGATACACGCTATAAAGATCAAGATTCTCGTCTGTTTCTCCGTCTTGCCTATGCGTTGGTCAAAAAAGAGGGCTATAAGCTAGGCAATTTGGATTGTGTGGTGATGGCACAACAGCCAAAGCTCGCCCCTCATATCGACCTCATGCGAACGTATTTGGCAGAGGATTTACAAAGCGATCTTGCACAAATTTCAATCAAGGCAACCACAACCGAAAAACTAGGCTTTGTTGGCAAGGAAGAGGGGATTGCTGCTCAAGCCATCTGCCTTTTGGAAAGGGTGTAGGGATGGATTTTATTGAGTTACTGAAAAAAAATCCCGCACCAGAAACCCTTTCTGCCTTAAGCTTGGCATATCTTGGCGATGCGGTTTATGAGCTTTATGTGCGCACCAGAGCCCTTGATTATACCCACAATGCCCATAAACTCAATAAACTTGGGATTCAGTCGGTCAATCATCTGGCACAGGCTGAGCTTTTGGCACGTTTGGAAAGTGAGCTAAAAGAAGAGGAGCTTTTAATTGTCAGACGGGGTAAAAATGCCAAAGGTATCGTGCCTAAAAATGCAAAGGTGATTAATTACCGCAAAGCGACAGCCTTAGAAGCCTTGGTAGGCTATCTTTACTTAAAAGGCGAGCATGAGCGACTTTTGTGGGTACTGGGCGAGATTTTAACATTTAAGGAGGACGCAGATGAGCCTGGCAGATGAGCGTTTAAAAGAAAATTTGAGATATAATCCTAAAATAAAAAATTAATAATTCCGCTTAAGGAGTAAATATGCAGATTAGAGGTTAGACCAAGATGGCAAGATGGCGAGCCGGCGCACACCATCAAGTGCTTTGGTTTGGTCAATCGCTATGATTTAGGGCGTGAATTTCCGATTATCACCTTAAGACAAACTTATTTTAAAAAGGCGATAGATGAGCTTTTTTGGATTTGGCAAAAAAAGTCGACTAGCTGAAAGATTTGTGACTAGAATACCTGACTCATTGTCGTCTAATAAAAAATTTAATGCTCCAATCCGAGCATATATTTTCTCTTGAGACGAGAAGATAAATTCAGCCATAGGTGCATCGTCAGCTAAAAAATTATATACTTTTTCCTCACCTAACAAAGAAATCAAGTCACTAGATAACTTTTCTGCTTCACTATAACCTGATGTCATAACGAGAATTTTTTGATGTTCATCAAGAGCGGAGGCTATTGCAAGTGCCTTAGTGGAACCAGACAACCCCATTAGTAACTGTCTAGTCTTTTGATTTAGATTTTTTTTCCAATCTAAAATTTGCTGGTTTTGACAAAATAAATCAATCAAGTTCATTTTATTA
>CALIQN010000070.1 GCA_938044045.1 uncultured Peptococcaceae bacterium | reverse complement strand
TCCAAATCGGAACACTATCACGGACACCTTCTCGAAATTCCTCAATAATTGATTTTACTATCACTTCAACCTTAGGTGGATGACATGAGAAAACATCACGATCAATTGCCATATTAGGACGTTTAAAGACTTTTGGCCCTTCATTAAAGAAACAATTCATATTATTAGCATCAACGACAGTGATTTCTAATGGTATTGTATTTAATAAAGCCGTTAATTGTTCAAGGGTCAAATGTCCACCTGGCATAACAATTTCATGATTAAAATCCATTGTCTTTTGAGGTGGATTGGCTTCTGCTGTTTCCCAGACTTCATTGCTTACACCAAAACAAGGAGCATAATCTTTAGAATCATAATATATACGAATCCATTCCTCCTCTGTAAAATTGGTCGCACAAATTGGTAAGAGAATATTTTGTTCTTTGTAAATCATCTCTTCAGCACGCTTTAAAATAGTTTCTAAGCGCTCATTCCAACCAGCATCATGTGTATTTGCTTGAACCAATTTAGAAAGTTCATCTCTAATTTCATCATCTACAGTCCACATCACATTGGATGGTCCAGAAATATCATATTTCACTTTGAGATGTGGATAAAGGAGATCGCCTTTTTTTGCATAATGTATTGATAGACCACGAATTTCTGAAAGAATGTCTTTGCTTTTTTCCGCCTTAAACTGAGTAATTAAAGCAGATAATGCTTCATTTTCCTTTACAAAGGTGTAAAGCGGATGTCCCTTTACTGTACTTAAGGTTGCCATTTGTGTGTTATTTTCTGCATCAGCTATCATTTCTTCAGTGGTTGCCCCATGAAACAGTGCAGAATGTACATCACAAAGCTGTTGAACTTCTGCAAGGGGGGTTCCCTCTTTTAAGAGTTCTTGTTCTGCACTCATTATCTCAGAAGCCTCTACTGTAGCAAAATTTTTAGCAAAATCTGCACGAACAGTCTCCAAATCTTCACCATCGCCAAGTCTTCTAAGATAACTCTTTAGTTGTTCTTTGCGATTTTCCGGTATCTCTTCTGTTTGGATTGCTTGAGCCGTTTCCTCTTCATACCTTGTTAGAGACTCTTCTCCTTCAATCTCAAAGCCATTTTCTACAAAAGTGGCGACTATCTTTGTCATAGGGATGTTTTTCATTTTTGCGCCCTTAGGAATCGTCATTAACTTCCCAACAGAATTTAAAACGACTTTTTTTGTAATTTCTGAAAAACCTAGGCTCGCCATAATATCAACTAATTCTGGATACTCTGTCACCAACTCAAAAACTGTTTTTGTTAAATCTATTTTCTTTGCCATAATATAGCCTCCTTATCTCTAATTCATAGCTTTATTATAGATTAATTCCTATTATAGTATGTTGTTCAAACAACAATATGACTTTCTTTTTAATTTATTTTATTATTTTTCTAAAAAAGAGGCTAGCACACCAAACTTGTGTGCTAGCCTCCAAATAATTTATTCTTCTCCTGTAAAGTAACTTACGCCACTTTCAAACAAATGTTGTTTTTTATTGCCATAGATATTTTTAGTAATACAATTACCAACACGTTCACTATGCCCCATCTTGCCTAAAATACGGCCATCTTTACTAATCAAACCTTCTATGGCTAGGCGAGAAGCGTTAGGGTTATGTTTAATAGACATGCTTGCTTGGCCAGCATCATTGACATATTGGGTTGCAATTTGCCCATTTTCAATCAAGGTTTGTAATACCTCATCGTTGCAAATAAAACGACCTTCGCCATGAGAAATTGGAATGGTGTGAATCTCTCCAACTTCAACCTTTCTGAGCCAAGGTGAATGCACAGAAGCAATCCTTGTCTTAACATAAGCAGATTGGTGACGACCAATCGCATTAAACGTTAAGGTAGGCGCAGCTTCATCAACATCCCTTATTTCACCATAAGGTAATAGTCCAAGCTTGATTAAAGCTTGAAAGCCATTACATATCCCTAAGGCTAAACCATCACGTTTATAAAGCAAGTTCTCAATGGCATATTTAAGTTTTTCATGTTTCAAAAACGTTGCAATAAACTTCCCTGAACCATCTGGCTCATCACCAAAAGAAAATCCTCCTGGTAAGATGAGCATATTTGCTCGTAACAAAGCTTGTTCGAGTCTATGGACACTATCTTTCAACAAATCAGGTGTGAGATTGGAAATCAATACAGTTTCGACACTGCCACCTGCTTGTAATACTTGCTTTTTAGTATCGTATTCACAATTGGTACCAGGAAATACTGGTATCACTGCCAAAGGTTTCGCCACTTTTGTTTGAATCACCAGTTGACTTCTTTGTGGGTAGCTGATTGTTTCTACCACTTCATCTGATTGATGTGCCACTTGAGTTGGATAGACAGATTCTAATGGCGCCTCCCATGCTATCCTTAAGGCCTCAAGTTCGAGTTTTTCATCACCAAACGCTACCATCTTATCTTCTGAAGTCGCACCTAAGGCTATAAAATACGCTTCTTCTAAGGCTTCACTAGATTCAATGATAATCTTGCCATAATTTTTCTTTGTCAATTCTTTAAGGGTAAATTCTGGCGAAATTGAAAAACCAATACTGCTACCAAAAGCCATTTTATAAAGACCTTCTAAAATACCACCACGTGATACCGCCCAAGCAGATTTTATCTTGCCCTCTCTCATGGCTTGATTTAAAGCATTCCAAGCATCTGCTAAAGCTTCTGTATCAATTTGCAAACTATCTTTCATTGGTAGGCCAAATAAATATAGCTTACTATTAGCCTCTTTAAAATCACTTGAAATTACTTTATCAGCTTCAGTAATCGCTGTGGCAAAAGAAATCAGTGTCGAAGGCACATCAAGCTCTTCAAAACTGCCACTCATAGAATCCTTGCCACCTATGGCAGGTACTTTAAAGTCCATTTGTGCTTGAAAAGCACCTAAAAGCGCTTGAAATGGCTTGCCCCAACGCAAACTATCTTGACCCAATCTTGGGAAATATTCCTGTAAAGAAAGATAGACTTGTTTTTGCTCCAAACCACTTGCCATCAACTTACACATAGATTCCAAAACAGCCGAATAAGCGCCCAGATAAGGATTCGTTGCAGATATATCAACATCAAAGCCATAGGTAAAAAGGCTCGTTGCTGAAGTCTCATCATCTTCTAAAGGCAACTTTGCTGCCATGACTTGACTTGGTGTTAATTGGTTATTACCACCCAATGGCATGAGCACACTGCCTGCACCTATAGAAGCATCAAAGTTTTCAATCAAACCTCTTTTTGAAGCAATATTTAAATTTTGAAGTAAGCTCACAGAAACTTCTTTAAAGGTATTGCCATAAGAAACCTCGGCAAAGTCACCATTTTTGTTTACCTTAACCTGAGCCTTTTTCTTCGCACCTGCAGAATCGACAAAACTTCTCTGTAAAGAAACCACTGTTTCATCAAAGTATCGCATGGTGATGGTGTCATCATCTGTCACTTGCGCAATAACAGTAGCTTCCAAATTCTCTGCTATTGCCATTTGTTGAAAACTTTCCCAATCTTTTTTGTCGATGACACAACTCATTCTTTCTTGAGACTCAGAAATTGCTAACTCTGTAGGTGAAAGTCCAACATATTTTTTAGGCACACGGTCAAGATAGATTTCCAAACCATCTGCTAGTTCACCTACTGAGACAGAGACGCCACCAGCACCAAAGTCATTACATCTTTTTATCATGGTAGACAATTTAGGATTTCTAAACAATCTTTGGATTTTCCGTTCTTCTACTGGGTTACCTTTTTGTACCTCAGCACCAGCTGTTTGCAAAGACTCTTCTGTATGGGTTTTAGAGGAACCTGTGGCACCACCACAGCCATCCCTACCAGTACGGCCACCAACTAAGATGACTAAATCCCCTTTTTCCGGTCTTTGACGCACAACATTTTTTGCTGGTGCAGCAGCAATGACCGCACCTACTTCCATGCGTTTTGCTTCATAGCCTTTATGATAAACTTCATCAACTAGACCTGTTGCCAAACCAATCTGATTACCATAAGAAGAAAAACCTTTAGCAGAAAGGGTGCAAATCTGTCTTTGAGAAAGTTTTCCTGCCCTTGTTTGAGAAAGTGGTGTTAATGGATTACTCGCCCCTGTCAAACGTAAACCTTGATAAACATAAGAACGTCCAGATAAAGGATCGCGAATGGCACCACCTAGACAAGTCGCAGCCCCACCAAAAGGTTCTATTTCAGTAGGATGGTTGTGGGTCTCATTTTTAAACATATAGAGCCAATCTTCTGTACCCTTTGTGGTCTCTATCGCTACCTTTACACTACAAGCATTAATCTCTTCACTTTCATCCAATCCCACAACTTCATCACGTTTTTTTAAAACCTTGGTTGATAAAGTCGCTATATCCATCAAAGTTTTTGGACGCTTACTTGCTTTTTCGCCATATACTTCTTCCCTTAAAGAAAGATAAGTGTCATAACTCGCTTGTACTCGCTCATCCTCAATATCAATAGCAGTCAATTCCGTATTAAATGTCGTATGGCGACAATGATCAGACCAATAAGTATCTATAACACGAAGCTCTGTTTCTGTTGGTTCTCTCTTCTCTTCATCTCTAAAATAGCCTTGCATATATTGGATATCCTCTATATCCATTGCTAAATGATACTCTTTGAGAATTTTTTCCAAACCCTCTACACTGGCCTCACAAAAGCCATCTATCACTGGAACAGCAGCCACATTTGGTACAAAAGTCTCTAAACTAGCTGGTTTATCCAGACTCGCTTGACGAGATTCCACAGGATTGATGAGGTAAGCTTTGATTTTCTCTTTATCCTCTGTACTCAAGTTCGCCTTAATAGAATAGACTTGAGCTACTCTCACCTGTGGTCTTTTTTCACTAATAACCTCTATACATTGTGCACAGGAATCAGCACGTTGATCATATTGTCCAGGAATGGCTTCAATCGCAAACGTCCAAGCTTCCTTATCAAAATCATAGGTCTCTAAATAAAGATCATCTGTCTGTGGCTCTGCCAAAATTGCTCGAAATCGTTTATTAGTGGAGAAATCTTCTTCTAGCTCAATATCATAACGCTCAAGTAAATTTAAAGCCTCAATCATAATATTAAGGTCTCTTTTTAAGTTTTCTTTTAAAGCATTGGCACCAGAACGATAATCTTTTTTTCTTTCCACATAATAGCGATACACTTGCGTCATTTTACTTCCTCCTAGCAATTGCTCTAGCACCAATATCACTTCGATACTGCATACCATCAAAACTAATCTTTTCGACAGCTTGATAAGCTCGACTGATAGCACCTTCTATATCTTCGTCAATTGCTGTTACCCCTAAAACTCGTCCACCATTGGTAACAAAGTCACCAGCTTCGTTGCGTTTCGTACCTGAATGAAAAACCTTTACGCTAATATCGTCAATTTTTTCTAATCCAGTAATCGTATCACCTTTTGAAGAGCTTTCTGGATAGCCTTTGGAGGCTAAAATAACACAAACACTTGCCTCATTTTTCCAAGAAATATCGACACTATCTAAACGTTCATCAATCACTGCTTCCACAATTTCCACCAAATCACTTTCAAGGCGTGCTAAGACTGGTTGGGTCTCAGGATCTCCAAAACGTGCATTGAATTCCAAAACCTTGACACCCTTATCAGTCACCATAAGCCCAGCATATAAGATACCTTTAAAGGTTGCCCCCTCTTTAGCCATCGCCTCAACAGTTCTTTCCAAAATATCAGTTTGGGTAAACTTCGCGACTTCTTCTGTATAAATTGGTGCTGGCGAATAGGCACCCATGCCACCGGTGTTAGGCCCTCTGTCATGATCAAAAATACGCTTATGGTCTTGACTTGATACCATTGGTACTACCGTCTTACCGTCAGAAAACGCCAAGATACTAACTTCTTCACCTTGAAGAAACTCTTCTATGACTACCCTTGCACCTGCATCACCAAAAGCATTATCTATCAGCATATCCTCAATCGCTCTACTGGCTTCTTCCGCATCCTGACAAATAATTACACCTTTCCCAGCAGCCAAACCATCAGCCTTAACCACACAAGGATAGCCTAAGGTATCTGCGTACGCTTTTGCTTCTTCTACTTGGCTATGAACAGCATATTGTGCTGTTGGTATGTTATATTTCTGCATCAAATTTTTAGAAAAAGCTTTACTGCCTTCTATTTGTGCTGCCTTTTTGGATGGTCCAAAACAGCGTAAACCTGCCTTTTCAAATACATCGACTACACCTAAAACAAGGGGTACCTCTGGTCCAACGATTGTTAAATCTATTTCATTGTTTTTAGCAAATTCTGCCAAATCCTCCAAATTTTCTACTGGGATTGCTACACGCTTTGCCAGCTCATCCATTCCATCGTTACCTGGAGCAACATAAAGTTCACTCACTTTAGGACTTTGACTAAGTTTCCATAAAATAGCATGCTCACGCCCACCTGAACCAATTACAAGTATTTTCATACTTCCTCCTAGTGTTTGAAATGTCGAATTCCAGTAAATACCATAGCAATATCATTTTCGTCACAACAAGCAATGACCTCTTCATCCCGAATTGAACCGCCTGGTTGAATAATTGCCTTAATACCTGCTTTTTTTGCAGCTTCTATACTATCCTTAAACGGAAAAAAAGCATCAGATGCTAAAACTGCTCCATGAGCTTTTTCACCTGCTTTTTCAAAAGCAATTTGACAAGCACCAACACGATTCATCTGTCCCGCACCAACACCAAGGGTCTGAAAATTATTACTCACCACTATAGCGTTTGATTTCACATGCTTCACTGCATGCCAAGCAAATAAAAGCTCTTCTAACAAGGCATCATCAGCACCTGTCTTGGTGACTATCTTTAAGTCTTCCTTGGCTAAAGTTACTTTATCACGCTCTTGCAATAAGTAGCCCCCTGTTATTGTTTCCACCCAAGGGCTTGCATCAGTTAGTAAGGTTTCTGTTTCTAAAATACGTAAATTTGGTTTTGTCTTTAATACCTCAAGTGCTTCTTGGGTAAATTTTGGTGCGACAATGGCTTCCATAAAAGTTTTGACGATTTCATTTGCTGTATCAAAATCAACCTGGTGGTTGCAAGCAATAATACCTCCAAAGGCAGAAAGACTATCCGCCTCATAAGCACGTTTATAGGCTTCAAAAATCGTTTCGCCCAAAGCAATACCACAAGGATTCGTATGTTTCACAATGACACAAGCAGGTTTACTATATTCATTAACCATCTGCCAAGCGGCATCTAAATCAACAATATTATTATAAGATAATTCCTTCCCGCCTAATAATTTCGCATCTCCTATCGTACCTCTACCTTGATTGGTGCGATAAAATTCTGCTTTTTGATGAGGATTCTCACCATAACGCAAACTTTTTTCAAGTTTTCCACCAAAAGTTTTTTCTTCACTTACTGTCGTGTCATTAAAAGCTTTTTTGAGATAGTTAGCAATCATTGTGTCATAAAGGGCAGTATGTTCAAAGGCTTCTAAGGCTAATTTTTCTCTAAAAGCTAACGTCACTTCGCCTTTTTGTAGGCTATCGATTACATCGTTATATCGCATTGGATTGACAACAACCATAACTCTACTATAATTTTTAGCAGCTGAACGAACCATTGTTGGCCCACCAATATCAATATTTTCAATAGCATCATCTATTGTCACATCTTCTCGTTGTATCGTTTGAGCAAATGGATAAAGATTGACCACTACTAAATCAATAGGTACAATATCATGTTCTTTCAAAACAGTCATGTGCTCACTGGTATCTTTTGCTAAAATACCACCATGAACATTTGGATGAAGTGTTTTCACGCGTCCATCTAATATTTCTGGAAAGTGGGTAATTTCTGAAATACCTTTCACCACTATTTCAGCCTCTTCCAACACTTTTTTAGTTCCACCAGTTGAAACCAACTCATAACCTAACGCTTGAAGTGCCTTGGCAAAATCAACCAAATTCGTCTTATCTGATACACTAATTAACGCTCTCTTCACAATGTGCCCCCTCTGCCATAATCACTACTGATCTTCCTTTTACCTGTAATCTATTTTGAGCAAAAAGAGAAATCGCTTCACTATAAAGTCTATGTTCTTCTTTTAAAATACGTGAAGACAAAGTATCTTCTGTATCATTATCCTCTACACCAACAACACGTTGAAGGATAATAGGACCACTATCCAATCCGCTATCCACAAAATGTACTGTACAACCTGTATACTTGACCCCATATTCTAAAGCCTGTCTCTGTGCATGTAGTCCAGGAAAACTCGGTAATAAAGATGGATGAATATTCATAATCGGTACCTGAACAGAAGCTAAAAAATGCTCTCCCAAGACTTTCATATAACCTGCTAGTACAATTAAATCATAGTCAAGTTGACTTAATTCCTCTACAAGCGCCTTTTCATACATTATTTTATCAGTATAATTTTTAGCAATGACTGCCTTATGTGTTAGACCATATTTTTCTGCT
>CALIQN010000069.1 GCA_938044045.1 uncultured Peptococcaceae bacterium | reverse complement strand
CGATTCATACAGGCTCCTATTATTTCTAAAACGATTTCTTGTGCTAAGGCTTATTATAGCCAAAATCAAAGCAATTGCACATAATACATTGCTTATTCTCTAAAAAAGCCTTGAAAAATATACTTAAAAACCACGATATGGAGAAATAAGCACCATACAGTGGTTTTTATAGTTTTGTGATATTGACTGACATCAAAGGTACTCGCCTGCATACCTTACTTGACGCCTTTTAGGGCAACACCATTGACATATAAGGTATGACCATTGCTAATGACATTTGAGGCATTACCGTTGAACTCAATGACATAGCTATCTCCAGTAAGAATCCAAGTGCTTGTACCATCAAGGGTGACAGAGACCTTGCCAACATCTTTTGAAACCATAGTCCCTTTAGCATTGGTAATCTTGCCATCAATAGCACCATTGAGGGTAGAGCCATCAGTAAGCTTTAAGGTCAATTGAGAATCACTGCCAACTTTGATTGCCCCACTGAGCTTTTGAGCACTTGCATTTAAGGTTGCAATATTGCTACCACCTTGCCAGCCATCAGCACAGACAGATAATAAGATATTTTCAGCGTCCTTGTTCTCAATGGTCACACCCTTTAGCGCAATAACAGCATTAGTATTGGTGACGTGGAACACATGCCCACTTTTACTTGTAAGGGTACCACCATTCATCGTGAACTTGCTGGTACCGCTCGCTGCATCTCCTGACATGGATTGATAAATCATAATCGTATCTAAGAATGTCGCATTGCCATTGCGTTTGGTATTGTTTGCTGTCAAATTACAGTTATTTAAGGTGATGGTATTTAAGCCCTCAATACAGACACCTTCTGAAAGATTAGACGTCAAGGTAGCATTAGAGACAGTAATATCTGCCGTAGAGTAAATTGCAGGCGAGCCAAGACCATTTGAGGTATACTTCCCACCATCGACGATGACCTTGCCACCACCTCTATCTGTTCTGATGGCTGCCGAAGATTGTCCACTGGTAGTGATGTCCAAGTTGTATGCGTAAGTCA
>CALIQN010000068.1 GCA_938044045.1 uncultured Peptococcaceae bacterium | reverse complement strand
GCAACCAGTCAAAATCAAAACCGTCAATAGCATCATCAGACCAAGCAGTTTTTTCATTGTTTGCCTCCTTTAGCTTGTCTTCTTGTACGCAGATATAACTGATTATAGCATATATTTTTGATAAGAAAATGGCAAGGAGAAGTAGCCTTTACCTTAGCACTATCGTGCTAGCTGATTTTTTACAACTGAAAAAAAATACAGAATTTTTCTAAAAAGTCCTTGACAATAAAGTTAGCAGTATCTACAATGCAATTGTAGATTAGCACTTGTTAATTTAGGGGGAGAGTTATGCTGGAAGAACGTATCATACGTTTTTGTTCGCCGACTTTGGCGGGTATCAAGACAGGTAACCTCTTTAATTCATGCGGTTTGGATAAGACATTGTTTTACAAGGAGTATCAAGCCTATAAGACAATTCTTGCCCCTTTGGGCTTGGTCTTACACCTCTTTGAACGAAAGGTTGGCAATCCCTTAGTCTATCTTTTTCGCCAGACGGCTTTAGAAAAAGACCTTAGTCATGATGAGACGAGGACATTTTTAAAAGCGTATGGCTATCAAGATTTTTCCATTTCAGGTGTTTTAGAGAGACTAGGTGAAAGAATTGACCTTGAGCGCAAATTTCCACATGAAATAGGGGTATTCCTATCTTATCCCCTTGAAGATGTCAAGGGATTTATACAATATGGATCAGAATGTTGCAAATGTACAGGCTACTGGTGTGTGTACGACGATGAACAAAAAGCAAAACACAATTTTGCACGCTATGACAGATGCAAGGCGTGCTATGAGAGGCTTTATTGTCGTGGTAGACGCCTATGTGACCTAGCAGTGGCAACGAGAATAGAAAGGACTGGATAATTATGGCAAAAGTAGCAGTAGTATATTGGAGTGGCACAGGTAACACTGAAGCAATGAAAGACCTTGTTGTAAAAGGTATTACCGAAGCAGGTGGCGAAGCTGATGAATTCATGCCTTGGGATTTTGATGAATCTAAGGTTGACGAATATGAAAACTTCGCTTTTGGTTGCCCAGCAATGGGAGACGAAGAATTAGAAACAGAAGATTTCCAACCAATGTGGGATGCCATCAAAGGTAAACTTTCTGGTAAGAAAGTGGCTATCTTTGGTTCTTACAACTGGAATAATGGTGAATGGATTCAAGACTGGGGTGCTGATGTGGCAAACCTTGGTGCTGAGCTCGTTTGTGACCCATGCCCATGCCTTGATGCTCCAGATGCTGGTAGTGAAGAAGAAACTGCTTGCATTGAGTTAGGCAAGGCAATTGCTAACGCTTAATTTTTAAATCGTCAAAAAAAAGACGCCCTTTGACGTCCTTGAAAAGTAACTTTCCAAGCAAGGTAGCAGATGTGCTACCTTGCTTTTTTGTATTCAAATTTAGCGATAGTCTAGGTAGGCGAGAAATCGTTTTAGGGCAGGGGAAGCGTTTTTCTTGCTTTTGAGGGCCAGTCCAATTTTTCGGTAGGCGGGAATGTCTAACTCTTTAGCAATGAGTTGATAAGGGGTGCGTTTTAAAATTAATTCGGGTAAGATACTGACCCCAAGGCCATTTTCTACCATGGACATGATGGCATAATCATCCCATGTGGTGACTTGCACCTTTGGTTTGAGGTTGCAACGTTCAAATAATTCAAGCATTTCTGATTGTTCTCCTTTTTTGAGCAGCATAAAAGGCTCTTGGCAAAGGCTAGCAAGCGGGACTTTTGGGAGACTGGCAAGGGGATGCCCCTCGGGCAAGATGGCCATGAGACGGTCTTGGCTCAAAAAGAGGGTCTCTAAATCAGGACTGGCGGGCAAGCGCAAAAAGCCACAATCAATACGTCCTTCAAGTAACCAAGTCTCAATCTCACCATAATCCCCAATGAGTAATTCATACTCAACATTGGGATAGGTCTTTTGGAAAGCCTTGATGATAAGGGGTAACCAGTGTGTGGCAACACTGGAAAAAGTACCAATACGAATCAGCCCTGAGCCAAGTCCATTTAACGCATCAATTTCCAGTTGTAGTTTTTCATGTGCCATACAAATACGCTTGGCATGAGGAAATAATTTCATGCCATCACTGGTGAGCTTAACACCGGATTTATTACGTTCAAGCAAGGTAAGTTGCCATTCTTTTTCGAGGTCACCAATCATGCGACTGATACCTGATTGGGAGTAATTGAGTCTTTTTGCGGTTTCGCTAAAACTGCCATATTCTACAGTTTTAACAAAAGCAAGATATTTTTGGATGTTCATTTTGCCTCCAGAATACTATCTGATTTTGTCATGGATAACATGCTAAATATTCGTTTTTGTAATTATAAAAAATATGGTAAGCTGAATAAGCTAAAAAGTCAAATCAAGATAGTAGCGTACGGGATTTGTGGTCGTATGCGTCTATCACCAAAAATGTAGTGGGAGTTGAGGTGTGAGATGGGTCTTTATCAAAATCGTATCGTGGTCAAAGTGGGGACATCTACCCTAACCAATGAGTTGGGTAAGAGTGACTTACGTGCCTTTGACCGCCTTGCCTGTGTGCTTTCAGATATTCAAAATATGGGGCATGAGGTCATCTTGGTTTCTTCCGGGGCAATTGCAGTGGGTGCCAATAAGCTCAATATGGAAAAACGTCCAACGAGCATGCGTATGAAACAGGCAGCTGCTGCCGTAGGGCAATGCAGTATTATGTACTTGTATGATAAGTTTTTCAATGACTATGACAAGACCATCGGTCAAATTTTACTGAATGCTGAAGATATTGAACAGGAAGAAAAGAAGGACAATCTGATCAATACCTTTGATGCACTTTTAGAAATGGGTATTATCCCGATTGTCAATGAAAATGACTCTGTTAGCTATACAGAAATCGAGTCAGAAGATAGGCTCTTTGGGGATAATGATATGCTCTCTGCTGTTGTTGCCATCCTCTGTAGGGCAAAACGTCTTGTGATTTTTTCAGATATTAATGGGCTTTATGATGCCGATCCAAGGCTCTATCCTAATGCCAACTTAATCTCTAAGATAGACAATATTGATAGTGCAGTGTATTCTCTTGCAGGAGGTGCTGGCTCAAGACGTGGCACAGGTGGGATGAAAACCAAGCTTCAAGCGGCAAGACTGGCGACAGCCCAAGGGATAGATACCATTATCACCAATGGCAAGTCACCGAAAAGCCTTTATGACATCATCAAGGGTGAGAGTGTCGGTACCCTATTTGTAGGCAAGTCCACGATGATGGACTAGGTGGTTATCAATTAGATAAAAATAAAAAAGACCCGTCTTTTAAAGACGGGTCTTTTTTGTAAGGGTAGCGATTTGCTAGATCTTACGATTAGAGCATACCCCATTTGCGAGTGTATTCACTATAAAGAATATAGTCCTCTTCAGTGAATCCTTTTTCAATCAGTAGAGGGATAATGGCTTCAAAATCCATGGTTTCCGTTTCCAAGATGATGCCTTCTCGCTTTGGAGTGATTATCCAATCATCATGGATTTCTAGGAGAAAGGCGAAAAGCGCTTGGGTACGGTTCATGCGTGCTGTGGTATAGTCCGCCAAGGCTTTTAAATCATCTGGGGTAACCTGCTTTTTCTTGATAAAGCGATCGTAGGGACTTTCTTCTTTTTTGCGCCACTCGCCACCTTCATAAAAATGGAGGACAAACTGAGCTCTCTGAATACAAGTGATATTGTCTTTTTTCATTGGTTATCAGCTTCCTGCGACACGCTGTGCTGCTGCTAGACCAACTTCAGTCCAGTAGCCACCAAGGATGACGGTAGAGAAGAGGTAACCTAAGGTGACATTGACCACTACCCCTGAGGTAAAGGCTGCAAAAGGTTTCCAACCAACAGCAGTAAGTTCTTTAAAGCGAGTGGTTAGACCAATACAGAGGAAGCAGAGGACAAATGCCCAGCCACGTAGAGACTTAATAGGCTTGATGACCAAGTCTTCAATACCTTTTAGGGTATCAGGGTCAACAGTTTGTACTTGTACTAAAGTGATAATGATAGAAGCGATGAAGAAACCTAAGACGAATTTAGGGAAACGTTCCCAGATTACGCCAGCACTAGGTTTCGTACCATCTTCTTTAGCTTCCCACATGGTAACAGAAACAATTGCCAAGATAAATGCCCAAAGCCCAACAAAGATGTCACGACCGACAACTTTCATAAGGGTAAAGGTTTCAATCCCACCATCACCAAATTGAGCAGCTGCTGCAATCCCTGCCGCATCGGCAAATTCACTGGTTCCAATCCAAGCGCCACTGGCCCCATCAGAAAGACCGATAAGGTGACAAGCCCAAGGAAGAGCAAAGACCATGACGGTCGCCCATACAACTACCATCGAAATAGAGATAGAAACATGCTCTTTCTTAGCGTTGACAGAACTACCGATAGCGATAGACGCAGATACCCCACAAATAGAACCCCCTGCACCAAGGGTTGAGGCAAAGCGCTTATCAAGGCCTAAAACCTTAGAACCGACAAAATAAATGACAAGGAAGGTGGTCACAGCGATAACTGTTGCCTGCATGAAAGCAGTAGGGCCGGACTGAAGAATGATAGTAAAAGGTAAGGTTGCCCCCATCAAAACGATACCTGTTTTAACATAAAATTCTGTTCGCATCGCTGCGTTGAACCATTCAGGTACCTTAATGAAGTTGCCGATAACCATACCTAAAATAAGTGCAAGTACTGGTGCTTCGAGGTTTAAGGTTTTTGCTGTCTCCCATGAGCCTAAAATTTGCACCAAAATGGCAAGGAGATAAAGTAGCGTAAAACCTTTGATAAAGTTAGGAATGGATTTACCCATAATCCCTGATGCCGCTCCAAAGACTACTGCTAAGACGACAAATAAGATGAGCAAACTAGGAATAAGGGGTGTGAAGTTTGCAGGTACTTCACTAAAACTTTCAAAGCCCTTAAACTTGACTGCCAAAATCTTCAAGCTTGCCCCGAACTGGAATAAAACGAGGGAAAGGATAACAGTCCCTAGACCAATCCAAACCGCCCACCAGTCCTCTTTGAGGTAGAGGTTTTTAAAACCTCCAGTGGGTTTTGTGTTTGTTGACATAATAGCCACCTCCAAAAATAAAATGATACAACACAGTGCATATTATATTACCACAAAGGATAATAACCATAGTCAAGAATATATTAAAAGAATAAATAATATTTATATAATTATCATACACTAAAATGACAAATTTGTAAACAAAGAATTTTCAAAAAAACAAACAAATCTCGAAATAAATTTATATATTTGTAAAAAACGTACAACAAAAAAAGCACTTCTTTTGCCTGAGTTGCATAAAGAAGTGCCTTTAAGTTAAAAGCGAAAATCCCGTTCGCCATTATCGATACGAGAGAGGATGAGGCTTGTTTTATCACGCATCTTGAGATTGGGGATATTGTTAAGCTCATCTTGTATTAATTTTTTACCAAGGATTTTGGTGTCTTCTGTTGCATAATCACTGAGGTATTCATCAAGGGTTAAAAGGGCATTTGGTAGACAGCAGTTGTGGATTTGTCCACTTTTTGCCAGGGACATAAAGCGATCTCCTGTGCGTCCCTCACGATAACACGCCGTACAAAAGCTTGGGAGATGCCCTGTTTCCATGAGCCAAGCGACCACTTCTGCCAAGGTACGCTTGTCAGAGGTGTCAAATTGGGCAGAGTTTTCCTCTTCTTTTTCCTTTTCAAAGTAGCCCCCAACACTGGTAGAAGAGCCACCACTGATTTGGGAAATACCGATTTTTAAGCCTCTTTCACGCATTTCTTTACTTTCCCTTGTGCTCATAATCATCCCAGCATAAGGGGCAGAAATACGCAAAAGAGCGATGATTTTTTCAAAAGTTTCATCATCTAGGCTGTTGTCAAATTCATCAGGATTGACATCATCGGCTGGGCAGATACGTGGGACGCTGATGGTATGAGGCCCCACACCAAAGCGTGCCTCAAGATGCTCTGCATGCATGAGAATACCGACAAAGTCATAGCGATAGTTTTCTAGCCCATAGAGGACGCCAACACCGACATCGTCAATACCGGCTTCCATCGCTCTATCCATTGCTTCAGTGTGCCACGCATAGTTACTTTTTGGTCCATGAGGGTGGAGACTTTCATAACTTTTTTTGTGGTAGGTTTCCTGAAATAGGATATAGGTGCCAATTTCGGCATCTTTAAGGCGTTTATAATTTTCCACAGTGGTAGCAGCAATATTGACATTGACCCGTCTGATGGCACCGTTTTTGTGCTTGGTGCTATAGATGGTCTTGATGGATTCTAAAACGTACTCAATCGGGTTTTTTTGCGGATCTTCGCCCATCTCAAGGGCAAGACGCTTATGCCCCATGTCTTGGAGGGCAATGACTTCTCGCTTGATCTCTTCTTGTGAGAGTTTTTTTCTTGTGATGGTACGATTTTTGATGTGGTAAGGGCAGTACACACAAGAATTCACACAGTAATTTGAGAGATAAAGTGGGGCGAAGAGGACGATACGATTGCCATAGATAGCGTCTTTGATGTCTTTAGCCAAGCTAAAAATTCTCTCTTTGACCATCTCATCGGGACAGTCTAAGAGTAAGATGGCCTCTCTATGGCTAAGTCCTTTTTTGTCTTTTGCTCGATCCAAAATTTGGTGGATGAGTGCAAGGTTGTTTTTATTTTCCTCTGCATAGGCTAGGGAGGCTCTTATCTCTTCATCAGAGATAAATTCTTCTGCCTGAGTGGAAGAGACATCATAGGCCATGGCTTACTCCTTTACATCGCTAGTATAGGTGGTTTTGACGCTAATACCTTTAATCATACCGAGTTTGCCACTAAGAGTACTGATGTCTTGATGGCTAGCATCAATGACGATACTCATGATAGAAACGCCTTTTTCACGATAAGGGATACCTAGGCGTCCGACGATATTTTCACTGTATTGGTGCAAGAGTTCATTAACGGTTTTAGAAGCCTCCAAATCTTCAACGATAATACCGATAAGTGCAATACGTGTTTGTTCATTCATTGTAATCTCTCCTCTATACATAAAAAAAAGCACACAGTTCTCCCGACTGTATGCTGACCGTAAAAAAAACTTTCCATGCGATCAGCACGTAGCTTGGGCTAGGATAGTTTAGTTATAACACAGGTAGTTAAAAAATGCCACAGCTTTTCCTAAAGTTTTCTGAAAATTTGTATAAAGATTTTTGCTAGCCTAAATAAGGTCAAGATGCTATGATATGGGAGAGGTGAATATCGTGAAAAAAATAGTAGCAACCTTAGCTATCCTTGCCTTACTCATGCCAAGCATGGTAAAAGCAAATGATGGGCATTTTGTTCCTAAGACAAGTGGTGATAAACTTTATGTTGTCAGTGATGTTTTGCTCGTCAATAAAAAGTATGGTCTACCTTCAGATTATAACCCACCAATTGCTAGTGGAGCGATGCTTTATGGCCCTGCCCAAAAGGCATTTTTAGAGATGAGAGCAGCAGGCTTAAAGGCTGGCGTCAATCTTCAAATTGTATCAGGCTATCGGTCTTATGATTACCAAAATCAGCTTTTTGAGCAGTATCGTGCCAATTTTGGAGATCGAGCAGCACAATTCAGTGCTACGCCCGGACAAAGTGAGCATCAGACAGGTTTAGCAGCAGATATTGGGGATGCCAGCTATATTGATCTTACTTTGGAACAGAGCTTTGCGGATACCAAGGCAGGAAAATGGCTCGCCGCCAACAGTACCGACTATGGCTTTATCCTTCGCTACACCAAGGGTGATGACAAGTTCACCGGTTATATGTATGAACCATGGCATTTTCGCTATGTCGGTAAAAAAGTCGCCAAAGAGATGAAAACCCTAAAGATTAAAACTCTAGAGGATTACTTGGGGGTGACTGATGGGGCAGGACGTAAGGTAGCCACGCCCCTATATTATCAATTGATCAATAATGACACGCTAAAAAAAGTCAAACTATTTAATATTGCAGGGAGAAATTATCTCTTGCTCAATGATTTTATGGAGCTTGCCAGTGATGAACATGCTATGCTCTATATCGAGAGCCATGATGAAAACCAGTATATTTTAAGCACCGTCAAGCCAGAAACTGAGCTAGCGATCAAAAAACTGGTTTTAAAACCACAAAAAAGTGGACTAAGAACTGCTGTCCCAACAAAGTCAAATCTCAAGCTCAATGGTATAGAACTGAAAAGCAAGGCGTACTTTATTGATAACAATCTCTATATTTCTCTAGGTGACTTTGCCCAAAACTTGGGCTACCAAGTGAAACTAGATAAAAAAGAAAAACAACTTGGTTTAGAATGGGTCAAAGAAACCGCCTTTACCAAAGGTGTGGTTTCGACAGAACCAGTGGTGTAAAATGAAGACGATAAGATAGCGTTGAAATAAGAAAAAGATAAAAATAATTTTTATAATGCTTAGTGGTAAGAAAACTTTAAAAGTTGTATTTTATCCCAGTGAGAATTCACTGGGATTTTTTATGATTAGTAATTTAAGTCTAATTTAGCTTTGTTAAAGAGAAATTGGAAGCAGACATCTTATAATTAAAGAAATATAGAGCAACAAAAAAGTTATTGACAGAATATAAATAAATGGATAAAATCTTATTAGTTAGAGTAAGCTTATTTTATTGATGAGATATTTTTAAAGGGGGAATAGAAATATGTATTATTGTGATTCATCATAGTATAAAAAAACAATAAATTATAAAACAATTAATAATTTTATAGTACTATTGTTAAAAAATTTAATTTATCAAGAATAGATTGAATTTTTAGTTAAGAATATCTTAGAAAAGGGTGAAGCGATATGGATTCCTTAGGGGGAAAGTTATACACCATCAGGACAGAAAAAGGTTTTTCTAAAAAAGATTTGGCAGAGGCATTACATATTTCAGAAACCCTATTGGAAGAGTGGGAAGCAGACAAAACTAGCCCTAATTTAACGGATTTTCAAGCGTTGTGTCTTGTATTGGAGGTTTCTAGTGATGAGCTACTTGGGTTAAGTCAAGGATTAGTCAAGAGACAAAATCTTAGTGAAAATAGGACAAAGCTGATATATTATCAGGTACATGCCTTTATTAGCTTACTCTTTGCCTTTTCCCTCGGACTTTATGTCCATTTGCTGACATTTTTGCAACCAGCGATGAGAAGTGGAGAAAATGCTGAATGGTTGGCATTGTGGCAACCCTCTTTCTGGTTTAATAATCATTTAGTGTTTCTGGTGGTGTTACTGATTTTAGCAGTGATTTATAGTATGGTATGTATGTGTAAATATCTTATTAATAAAGAAAATTATCGATTCTAACAATATCAAATACTAAATGAGGGAAAAATTATGAAAAAGTTTTTTAGTACGTTAGTGATAGTATGTATGCTTATTGGTTTAAGTACAAATTATACTCAGAGCGTTTTTGCTAGCGATATTGAAAAAGAAGCTAGTTTACCAGAGGAAAATCAATTTGCAGATGCAGAACATTTACAATTTGATTCCTTTGAGGAAGATAGTTTTGTGAATGATGATGTAGAGGATATAGTTCCAGCATCTCATATTACCTATATTATAAAGAATAAAAGATATACTGGAGAATCTTTTGGGTCAGTAAAAGCTAGATCAAATGAAGGAGTGCCTGGAGTTACAATAGGAATAAACGGTTCGGTAGGTATTTCTGCAGAATGTTCTGTTTCTAATAATATAAATCTAATTAAGGCTCTTAATGCTACATTCGGATTTAGTGTAATAGGAACATATACAGTTGGAACTAGTGAGTCATGGACAGTACCAAAGTACTATAATGGTAGAGCTGTTAAATATGCTTATTTGATTGCTAGACCAGTTTATGATCATTATGCTTATTCTGTTTATATTAAAAGCAATAAAATTAAAGAAACATTTTTGACGAATGGCACATGCAAAAAACCAAAGTATCGTATGAGAGTTGAACCAGTTGTAGTATATAAATAATATCAGTAGAAAAAAGCACACTTCCCTTAGTAAATACCCTCTTTACTGGACAGCACAGTAAAGAGGGTATTTACTATATTAAAGTTATAAAATTAAATTGGTGAATGTGTTTAGGACTTTGGGTACATAGCTTACAAATAAGTGCTTTTATGGCGAATGTGTGGTTGAGGCTTAATCACTTTTAAAATAATAGAGAAGCTGTGTTTTGGGATTATAAACCCCTACTGTCACATCAATGGGATAGCCGTTTAAACCATACAGACTTTCTTGTGAGGGATAAGGTTGATTATATTTATCGAGTAATAGGTAGTAGCCATCAGTGATAGGGGGGGATAAAGGGCTTAGAATTTTTGTTCACTAGAAGAGGGGCTATGGTGATGTCTTTAGTTTGGCAACCATACAATAGAGCAAGCATAGTGTGATTAAATGCCAGTTTTTATTTTCTTTTTTTGGGTAAAAAGGCATTGGCAATTAAGGGAGAGAGGATGATTTTCTTTAAGTATGGAATAAAACCCAAGCTTTGACAAGGCAGTATTATAAACCCATCAAAAAAAGCGTTCAAGTTTAGACTTGGACGCTTTTTTTGTTTAATTATGATTTATCTGCTACGCTTAAAGGCAAAATCTTTGGTTTGGTAGTAAAACTGGCATTTTAGTCTGTCGCCATTTTCATAACAGACGCTTTCTCGTGGGACACTGACGATGCCGTGGTAGTCGCCCGCTAAGCCCTCTAGGGTACGGCGTGAGGGGATATTGTCAGGGTCACAGGTGATTAGGATTTCTTCTATGCCTAGCTCATGGGCAAAGCCCAAGAGCAGTCTACTGGCATGCTTGGCATAGTGATGACCACGGTAGGGCAAGTGTACCCTATAGCCAATATGACCTGCATAGGCAATCTCTGGCGCATCCCCCACCCTAAGGTCACATCTGCCCACTTCGATATAAGGGTTAGAAGCTTTGATGATGGCAAAAAAATAGCTAGGGAGGTAGCCGACATAGTCGCTACCAGGTTGATAACGAATTAGCCTCAAGCCAATGGTGCCATCAGTCAGATGAGAAAGGTCATGACCTGCTTGCTTATCATCTTTTTTAAAGCGAGAGAAAAAAAGACGGATAGAATCTTCGATACTCAAGGGGCACCTACTTCCAAAATTGCCACCACTTCTTGAGGGACTCAACTTCTTCTTGAGTAGTACCTTCAAGGGCTTTAGGAGTGGACTCTAGTTCTTTAATTTTTGCTTCAGCGATGAGGTTTAATTGTTGTTGCTGATTTAAAAGCTTGTGCAATTCAGCGATTTGTTCATCCTTGATTTGGAGCTGTTCAGCAGTATTGGCCTTGCTATGTTCTAGGAGGTCGATTTGAGAGACAAGAAGCTTTAGTCTTTCGTCACGCTCTTTTAAGAGAAAGGCGATTTCAACAGGGAGTTCATTTTCCCCACTGTTATCTTGTGGGGGACTTAAGAGTATTGTCTTGGTGTTTTCGATACTTTCTTTTTCTTCATCAGACTGAGTAGACTCTTTTGTCTCGCTATGTAGAGCGACGATAGATGCTTCAATGAGTTTGACACCATCTTCACGGACATAAATCATGCCACTGTTTTTGTAAAGATAGTCACTAGCACTTAGGACATCGTTTAACTTACGCATATGATATTTGACAGTGTTTTTACTAACGCCTAGTGTATCAGCAATTTCTTTAATGGTTAAATCCATTAACACTCACCTCACTTCATTAAAAGTATAACAAAAAAAATTCTAAATACAAGAAAAAACTATCTAAAACTGGTTGAAATGATAAAAAAACTAGTTTTAAACCTAAAAAAACCACTTTAAAGTGGTTTAAAACGCTTCTTTAAAGTGGTTTTGTGCAAGCTTTTGTAATTTATCCCCTTGGGTATGGTGTTTGAGCTTATCCGCATGTTGATAATAGGCTTCGACATTTCTCTCAGCAATCAAGCGTGCCAAGGCTTCATTGGTCGCAAGTTCTGTTAAGAAGATGAGGAAAAGTTCCCCATCACCAAAATAGTTGTAGGTAAAATCCAAGCTATTGGTGATTTCAGTTTTCAGTCTTTCACCGAGATCATCCCAAGTAGAGACAAGGTCATTAAATTGTGCCTTCATCAAGGTCAGCAAGGTTTCAGCATTCTGCTCAGGGTTTTTTAGAAAACTGATTTCTAGTTTGTCCAAAAAGCCGAGGGTTTCTAACATGACCTTGTTTTTAGCCCTATCCAAACTCCCTGCAAAGCCTAGGGCTTCCCTTTCTTGGTAGATGGTTTCTTTAGTTGATTTCAGGACGTCTTTGGTTGTTTTTGTGGTTTCTAAGGTAGTTTTTAACGCTCTTAGGGTTTGGGTCAAGTAGGTGAGATAGTCGGCTTGACCTTGGTAGGCATTGCTTGATTCATTCAAACTAGCAATCAAGAGCCCGACCAAGGAAAGCTTTTCATCAAAGGTGGTTTCACTGATTTTTGGTAGGGCGGTTGCCTTATATTCGCCCTCTAAGATAGCACGAACGTTGTAGTTCTTTTGGTAGGTTTGGTAAAGCTCGTAGTAGGTGGCAAAGCTTTTTGCTACTTGGGGATGGTGGAGGTACTGATAAATCAGTGGTTCATCGACGACTAGATTAGTTTCTTCATAGAGGTAGAGGCTTTCTGAGAGATCTTCCCAACCACGTGCTGTGACATATTCCTTGCCATCAATGGTGGTTTCTATGCGATAAAAGTCTTTTTTCTTGAGGTCAAGGTAGTTGGTGATGGCAGGATGGAGATTGACTTTTTTGGCATATTGTCGCCAGATGCCATAGTCTTCTTTGACTTCCAGTACCTTTAATCTGTCCATGGTTGCCAAGTCCATTTCTCGTACAGATTTGTTGTACTCTGGGGGGTTACCGGCGGTGACCACGAGCCAGCCATCAGGAATGGCATGCCTGCCAAAGGTCTTATATTGTAAAAATTCCAAAATGGCAGGGGCTAGGGTTTCTGATACGCAATTAATCTCATCTAAAAAGAGAATCCCCTCTTTTTTACCTGATTTTTCTATGGTGTCATAGATACTGGCGATGATTTCACTCATGGTGTATTCGGTAATACGATAGGTCTTACCCATAAAGTTTTTTTCTTTGATAAAGGGCAGCCCTAGGGCGCTTTGTCTCGTGTGGTGGGTCATGGCATAGCTGACTAAGGCGAGGTCAAGCTCACTAGCAATCTGCGCCATGATGGCAGTCTTGCCAATCCCAGGGGCACCAAGGAGAAAAATCGGTCTTTGGCGATGTTTTGGTATCTTATAGGCACCAAATTCATCTTTTTTGAGATAGATAGAGAGGGTATTTTTGATCTGTGTTTTTGCGTCATTGATATTCATACTTATTTCCTTTCAAGTAGCCCAGTAGGAGAGACAAGGACACGCATTGCCCAAAATGGAAAGTCCGGGTCATCAAAATAACGTGTCTTTTTGAGAAAAATAAAGGCAGTATCATACTTGGGCATGGTTTTGGGATAAATCCCCAGGCCGTCAGTAAAGTAGAGAAGACCTTTGAGGTTTTTGAGTTCTCCCTTGTCGATGAGTTGGTCGATATAGGTAAAGACTGGGCGAAAATCAGTGCCACCAAAGCCCTTTAACTCACCATGCTGGATAAAGTCGGTAAAGTCCTTGGCACACTTGATAACGGTATCACTTTGGATTTTACGGTCACACTGGATGAGACGGATGTGCATCTTGTCAAAAAAAGCGTCCCCATCGGTTAAGATGTCATAGGTTTCCTGGAGGAAAGCTTGCACCACTTCCCCAGAGCAAGAGCCTGAGGTGTCAAGGGCGATAACAAGCTCTTCAACCTTTTTGACTTCCTTGGTCTCAAGGGGTTCGATTAGGGGCATATCTTGGTAAAGTTCTAGCCCATAGGTGTAGTAAATGTAGTCAAAGGACTCGCTGTCTATCTCCAGTGCTTCATGTAGGGTGGTAAATTTTTTCAAAAAGCGTTTGTATTCACTTTCCCTTTTTTCTGGGGGACGGATATTTTGACTGAGGGTACCGACCCCATCGCCAAGTTCTTGGGCAAAGTTTTGCAGTTCGTTTTCAATTTCCTTGCTGATGTCTTCCCAAGCTTCTTTTTGGATGGGATTTTCAAAAAAGTCAAAGGCGTCTTCACGTGCCAGCTCATTTTGGACTTTGCCCTCGTCCCCACTTTCATCCACTTCTTCATCACCGTGGTAAAAATGCAAGTCCTTGGCAAAGATACTTTCCAAACGGCGAATTTCTTGGATGGAAAGCCCGGAGGTGAGAAGGTAACGGTAGATGGTTTCTGCATGAAAGGGCTCGATTTTTTCCTTGAAATTGGCAAGGATTTTTCGCTCCAGTACGTCACCTTTTAGGGCGACTTGAGGGAGATTGAGGGCTAAGATAGCGTCCTCACTTGCCATGTCACAGGCGAGAAACCACAACCTTTCTTCGCTTTTTTTGAAAAAAATATGGCGAAAGAGACAGTGAAAGACCATGTGTAAGTAGAGCCTTGAGGCGATGTTTTTTTCTTTGGCAAAGTCCATGATGAGCGTATCCCCATCATAGTGGAGGACTTCGCCCTTGTCCCCTACCAAGGTGCCGACAATATCAGGACTTGGTTTTAATTTGCTAAAAGGAAGCGCCATAAAGCGCATTTTGACTAAGAGTTCTTGCCTGCCATAACTAAGCAGGTCTTGAGCAAAATGGGTATCAGTAGATGGATTCATCATTATCTCCTATAAGCTAAAGCAACGCTTCTCGCCACCAAGGCTAAGAAGCTTGGGCATGAGTTCACTCAAGCCGTTTTCCTTGGCAAGGGCAAGGAGTCTATCAGTGTGTTTGGCCTCCACGGAAACGAGGTCAAGGATTAGGGTGATGGCATGACTATCTTTTTGGCTAAAGGCAAATTCTAAGAGTGTCATCTGATGGGTTTTAAGATAGTCAAGATAACGTGCCTTGGCACGTGGGTCAATGGTCTGCGGGGATTTTAGGCGACTGAGCACCCAAAGCATTTTATCTGTCTCTTCCTCGATGCTCTCAAAGCCTTGGTCGGCAAAGTAGAGGTTGAAGTTTTCCCCAGACCAGTCGATTTCGTTTAAGAGGTCTTGCCACATGTCCTCCTTGCCCCCACCAAGCCAAATGGCATTGCCGGCAATTTCTAGGGTATGGTTGTGCCATTTTTCCTTTTGGTATAGTGGGCTTTTGCCCGCCACTTGGGTGTAATAGCCCTTTGGTAGGCTTTGGAATATCAAGTGTTTTGTGCCATAAAAAGCCCCTTCGGCAAGCTTGGTGAGGCTCTTAGGAAAAGTCACTTCCTCTAGTGGGCAACGATAAAAGGCACCTCGTCCGATACGCATAAGACCCTCATTTAGGTGGAGACTGACTAGGGCTGAATGGGCAAAGGTAAAAGGTGGAATGCCGTACCAATCTGGTGGACAGGTCAGTTCAAAGAGTTTTTGACAATAGCTAAAGGCACCAAGCTCGGGCTGATTTGCCCCAGAGACATTGGGCGAGGATTGAAAAACCACCTCTTCGAGCGCCAACGCCTGGGAAAAGGCAGCACGTCCGATGGTCTTGAGGCTTTTAGGCAAGATGATTTTTTTCAAGTGACGATTTTTATAAAAAGCCCCCATCTCAATGGTTTCTACACCTTCAGGGACTTGATAGGTTTGGCGTTTGTCTGCAGAGGGAAAGAGGATGAGGGTCGTTTTGTCATGGCTAAAGAGGACATTGTCCAAGGTGGTGAAGTGTGGATTTTCACTATCAATGGTAATTTCTGTTAAGTTACCCCCATGAGGGAGGGCAAAATACTCGAGTCTTTTTAGCCCTTTAGGTAAGTATAATTTTTCCAAGGCATGGCAGCCAAAAAGGGCTTCCTTGCCAAGGTGCTCTAGCCCCTTGGGCAGATCAAGACGTTTGAGGGAAGTGGCATTTTTGAACGCTGCAGCATCAATCTTGGTCAGTGTCCTTGGTAAACGCACTCTTTCTAAGGCTTTCGCACCCTCTAAAAAACCTTTTGGCAAGGTTGTCGCCCCATCAGGGAGATAGAGTTTTTTGAGTGAGGGGCAATTGGCACAAGCATTTTCCCCTAATTGATGAGCAGAGGGCAACTTGAGTGCCTCTAAATGGGGACAGCCCAAAAAGCAGTCCTTAGGAAGGGCTTCAAAACCCTTAGGAAAGATAACCCTTTCTAAATTTTGACTATGTCGAAATGCCCCATTGGGCAAGGTTATAGCCTCATCACTGACTTGCGTGGTTTTTGTAGTGCTATCATATTGCCATAAACGCTCTTTCGCCATGACAATCCCTCCTTTACAATCTTTTCATATATACCCCGATACAATTAGCATAAACTAAAGAAACGAGAAAAGCCAGTCCGGACTTTTGCTGGACTGGCGTAGTTTATTGATAGGTTTGACTAAAAAACTTACTTTCTCGCACTTCTTTGTCAATCAGTGGGAGATTGGCGACAAGTTGGGTCAGGCTCATGATAATCCAAAAAGGAAAGAAACCATAGTCACTGCAAGCCACATAGTCATAAAGGTCAAAAGAAACCCTTGCGAGATGCTCGATAAAAAAGTAACCGAGGAAAGAGGTTGAGAGACTAAAGAGATAAGTGGTGATAAGGGTAGGGAGATTGCCGACCTTGACTTGTCCATAGACACCGAGTAAAAAAACGAGGTAGAGGAGGATACAGAGGGCAAAGACGATAGTACCAAGGTGAGCATAGGGACGAAACACATCTTGCCAGTGATAAGCCAAAGGGTAGCAAAGGTAGGCTAGTAAGGGAAAGGGCAAGACAGTAATAAAAATGAGATACTTGGACATCATCTATCTCCTTTCAACGTGAGTGATAATAAACTAATTATAGTTTAAGGAAGGCTGGCTAAAATGGCAAGATGGTAATTTGATTGAAAAATTCTAAAATACCTAAGCAAACTATTATCTATTTTTTATCTTTTACCTATGATAGACTATTCTTAAGTTGTTTTTGTCTAAGTGTCAAGTGCAAAAAAGGAGGGTCTATTATGTCAAATAAAGGTCGGATAGTGACCATCATAGGTAGTGTTTTGGGCGTTTTTATTCTTTTTCATCTATTCCTTGTGATCTTGCCCTATGGTACCTTTAAGACAGTCACCGAAGGGCAGAAAACTTCTGTAGCATTTCGGGATAATGTTTTTGCTTACAAGAGGGCCTATGTTGGTGACAATTCAAAAGTTAGCCATATTCTAGACAAGCAAGGCTATCCAGAAGAGATTATAGTCGAAAAGTTTGAAATCTTATCCCAAACAGAGCCCTATGGCTTGCGTGTCTATCTCTCTAAAGTGCCAAAAGACGCCAACAAGGCACTACTGAACAATGCCCTGTTGACCTTTTCTTTGATTGATAATCTTTCTAATCTTTATTATATAGAGGATAAAAGTGACCAAGTCATTGCCACTTATGAAAGGGAAAAGGTAGTCCAAGCCTTTGAGGAGACAGAGGAAAATAGCCTAGGTGCGACGGATACAGCTCAAGCAAAGTCGGTCTGATTTGATAAAGGAGGCGTTAGTATGGAAGCAAAAGAAAAAATTGGCGTGGTGTTGGCAAAGGGTGAGGAGATACTCGTGCTTTTGAGTCAAGCAGGGGATGTCTTACAGTCTGCCTATAGTTGGAATAGCTTTGATTTTGTTGGTGGTAGCCTGATGAGTACCATTGAAAAGCACAAAATAGTCGATGAGGCACAGGCTTACTTGCATGAGGCAAAGGAGCAACTCGAGGGCTATGAAACGAGCTTCAACGCCGTAAGTGACCTTACAAAACTTACCATAGACACCAGTAATCTGTTGACGATGGCAGATTTTACCCTTGATGGGGTGGTGGCAGATATGCTTGTGCAAGCCTATATCAATGATATTGTCACCCAAATAGGAGAAGCAATCGCCCTAATTGAAACCAAACAAAATGAATTAAGAGAGTCTTTATCATGCAAATGAAAAATGTAGTTAAGGCAGTAAAAGCCCTTATCTTGCCACTTATCCTAGTCTTGCTAGTTAATCTGACAGGCTGTTCAGAAGAAAAAAGCGATATAGTACTTGATGTACAAGAGGCGGTTAATATTACCGAAGATTTAATGATGCCGGTTAATTACTACAAAATGCCACTTGAATACTATAAGGTGAATGCGCCTACAGAAGGAAAGTCCAAGGTGAAACTAGCAATAATGACTAGTGATAAGGAGAGTATTGAAGAGATTTGGACTTGTGATTTTGATTTGAAAAAGATAGATGAGCTTTTTCTTAACTTTTCGGAGAAGTGTTTTCTTTGAAACTATCATGAAAAGGGCAAAGAAAGTTATAGTAAAACTTCAGTTGAGGTAGGTAATGATAAGCTAATTAAGAAAATCTTAGATGCTCGTGAGGCAGTGGGTGGTAGTTTTTCAGTGAGCAAGGAACAGTTTGCAACAGGAAAAAGCACTTGTCTTTTTTATAAGTCACCAAGTATTAGTGATAGTGAGATTGAGCTTTTGCAAAATGGTGAATTTGATAAGCTAAAAAGTGAAATTTTATTTGTGACCATTACACCTATAGATGAAGCTTCTAAAAAGCCCAAGGCAGAGCCTTGGGCTTTTTAGGAACTAAGTCATTAAATAATCTAGTCTTTATTCTAGTGACTAATCACAAAAAACATCATTGCTGTGGCAAAGGAATTTTTTCATAGTTTTATCAACCTTTCTTTATAGTAAGCAATAATTATGGTATCATTTTTGCTATAAACTTTAGTGTATTACTCGTAAACGAAAAAATGTACAATACAGGCAGGAATGGAGGCAGATATTATGGCGACAACAAATCTAAATATCAGAACAGAGAAAGAGATTAAAGATCAAGCTGAGGCGATATTTTCTGAGCTAGGGCTCAACATGACAACTGCCATTAATTTGTTTTTAAGGACAACCATTAGAGAGAACGGTATTCCTTTTAACTTGAAATTAGAGGCACCCAATCATACAACGATTGAGGCAATTGAAGAAGGCAGAAGGCTTGCCTATGATACCAGTGTCAAGGGATACACTGATATAGAAGCTCTAAAGGAAGCCTTAGATATATGAAGTATGAAGTCAAGTTTACGACACAGTTTAAGAAAGATCTCAAACTGGCAAAAAAACAAAATAAAAATTTGGATAAATTGTTTGAAGTCATTGCTTTGTTGTCTGAAGGTGTAAAGCTTGATGTAAAATATAGGGATCATGACCTTGTAGGAAATTATAAAGGGGCAAGAGAATGTCATATAGAACCTGACTGGCTTTTAGTGTATGAATATCGAAATGATGTACTTGTGCTCATGCTTTATAGACTAGGTTCACATTCTGAATTATTTAAGAAATTTTAGATAAAAAACTTAGCTATAGTCCATTTAAGTTTTACCAAGCATAAATAAGCAGAGAGGAAAGCCTCTCTGCTTATTTTATGCTTGAGCAATTTTTTATAAAAATAGAAATAGCCAAATCTACTTATCTTTAAAGAGGAGGATAGAAAGAGAGGAGAGATAACAGAGCAGTATGACTTTTATCAGGGTTCTCATGTCGAGGGTATTAAACTCAAAAAAAGTATCCAATTGATAGAGTAGAAACGAGAAAAAGAACAAGTTAATAAGAATAACCAAATCTTTTTTGCCTTTAAACATGAGTACCTCCTAAAAATAGTAAATAACTGTTCTAACCTTATAAAATGAGTCTAAAAGTACCTTAGGCTAATTTATTGACTTTTAGGGTATACTATAGTAGGAGTGATGTCAATAAGGTTTTTGGCTGACTAGGGAAAGGCAGGGGATTGTGATGCGTTTACTAATCTATGGCGCAGGGGTGATTGGTGGGCTTTATGCCAGCCTTTTTGCCCAAGCAGGCTATGAGGTGAGTCTCTATGCCAGAGGCAAGCGACTGGAAAGCTTAAGACAACAGGGCTTGTGCTATGAAAGAAAGGGGCAACTTTATCAAGCTGATATAGAGGTGATAGCGACCTTAAGCGATGAGGAGAGGTATGACTTTATCTTTTTGACGGTGAAAGAAAATCAAGTCCGTCAAGCCTTGGCTGAGCTAGCCCAAAATATCAGTCCCACGATTGTGACCATGGTCAATACCCTCACCCCCTATCATGAGTGGGCATCAATCTGTGGCGAGGGTCGCTTGCTCCCTGCCTTTCCAGGGGCAGGGGGTAGTTATCAAGATGGTGTGCTCAAGGCAGAGTTGACCCCAAGGTTTATGCAAGTGACAACCTTTGGCGAGATAGATGGCAAGCCATCAGCACGTTTAGGGGGCTTGGCTGGGCTTTTTAAGAGCGTCAAAATCCCTTATCAGGTGGTCAAGGATATGCAGTCTTGGCAACTTTGCCATCTGGCAATGGTCATTCCCCTAGCAGATGCTTACTATCAAGCGACCTGTCCTCAAACAGTTTGGCGTGAGCGGGCAATCATGGAGGAGACGGCGAGACAGATTCAAAATAATCTCCAAGCACTTTATCAGCTTGGCATGCCCCTCTTGCCTTGGCAGGTGAGACTGATGCGTCAATTACCCCTTGGGCTGTTTCGCCTGATTTTAAAAGGACTTTTTGCAAGCCGGCTTGGGGAGACTTTTATGTATCAGCATGCCATGAAGGCAACGGATGAAATGCAGGACTTGCATAAGCAGTTTTACCATGACTTAAAAAGGCAGACAGAGCAGTGTTGAGGGATGGGAAAGGTATGGCGAAAAAATATGAAACAGGCGATTTTAGAGCGGTTACAAGCCTTGGGTGGGGACATTTCTTTAGTGAAGGGAGAGTCTTTGGCAGAGGACTTATGTACTATTACCTTTGACACCGTTTTATACAAAAAGCCTCTTTTAGCACCTTGGACAGATGAAAACGAAGAAGAACCCATTATAGGCTTAGGTGATTTTCTTGATGCAAACCTCACCTTGTATCAGGCAGATAAAGAGCGCTTTTTTCAAAAACTCTATGAGACTTATTTTATTTTGACCGAAGTACCCTATGGGCAGTATTTTTGGCTTGGTGAGATGTTTACCCCTTTTCAAGAAGAGACTAGGGATTTTGAGACGTGGCATGAGGTATTTCAAGGGGAGATTTATTCTTTTGAGAGCATTTTTTCTATAACAGAGGCAAACACTACTGATTTCATTCACTTGTTTTATGGCTATGGTTATCCGGATGGCATTTATATTGCCAGTCAAGATAAAAATGCTGACAATCCAAGGGTTTTTGCCACTGACCACGAGGCCTGGTTTATCGAAATTGATGATGAGGGAGATTTGGAAAGTTATTTGCACTCTTTTTGGACAAAGGAAGAGTTGCGTGCTGAGATAGAAGGCAAACTAGGCTAAGGGCATGAGTCAATCAAAAAGGGGTAGGCTTGCATTTTACAAAAGGGGAAATTTTATGGACATTATCCGTGCCATTCTTGATGGGCTTGCCATCAGTGCTATCTTTAATGGGGCAGTGGCGACTTTACTACTTATCAATCCAAGATTCTTTTTGGCTGACTACCCTAAGGGTATTCAGCAGGCGAGCCCAACACCGATGACAAGACAAGAGAAAAAAGTCAATCGCTATTTCACTTTTAGCATTATGGGGCTTTGTTTTCTTTACTCGCTAGTCAGTCTTTTAGAAATGAAAATCGTTGGCTTTTGGACGCTAGTTCAGATGAGCTATATCCAGTGGAGCCTATTAAACTTGGGCGATTTTTTATTGTTGGACTGTTTACTATTCCAAGGCAGATACAAAGAAAGGCTTGTTATTGCCGGGACAGAGGGACATGAGGATTATCAATTTAAAAATTGGATGAAACATTTGGCGCTTAGGGAGCATTTTTTGGTGGTGCCTTTTTTACTGCTACCGATAATTTCAGTCTTTGAGGCTTTTTTGGTGGGATTCTTGAGCGAATAAAAATAGCACCAAGTTTTAAAAAATCTGCTATAGTGGCAAGAGGAGCGCTAGAGTAAAGGGGACGCATACCATGATAAGCTTAGAAAAGTCACCAATTTATCGCTATGTCGCCTATAGGCTAGACAAATTAGGCGAGCATGAGGCTAGCTTGGCAAGTCTTGACGCTGAGACTAGGGAAAGCCTCGCTAGGGCTATCGCCAAAAAGGTCATGGGGCAGTTTCTTGCCTTTGGACTACTCTTTTGTTTAGGCTTAGGGCTTTTAATCAGTCAAGCTTGGCGTGTGAGTGAGGAGAGTGTCATAGTAAGGTTTTATATCAATCTTATGCTTTCTGCCAATACCTTGATCCAAGGGGACTGGGGGCCAGGGATAATCGGCAAAAAAGGTGTTATTTTAGGAGTATTCACCATACTCTTACCACTGATTATTCCTATTTTTATACTTTGCTTTGGACTGATTGCCCTAATAACAAAGTGGCAGATTAAAAAAGCCTTAGCGCAGATAGAAAAAAGCGACATACCTTAGGGCGTGCCGCTTTTTGTGTTGTTGGTATCATGATAGGAATTAAAAGAAAGAAAAAAACATTTTTAAAAGATGATAAATTTTAAGAGAAGATAAGGCATTTTCAGACAAGAACTGCATGAGATAGGGCACAAGGGTGGCTAAGAGTAAAACGATCATCAATTGTTTTTGATTATTGTCCATGGGCTTACCTCAGTGTCTCTACTGGCGAAAAAGCTGAATAAAGTGCCCTAGCACCAACGGGTGTTGGTGCTAATAAACAACTGCCAAGCAAGATTGGATTTAAAGGAAAGCCATAGCGATTATAAATGATTGTATCGTTTGGGCAAAATTGCTCGGTAAAGACCTGGGTAAAGAGTATGGTTGACTCGGTATTGGGATAGTTTGGATCTCGAACAGGTGGGTTTTCTTTTTCTAGGTCTTTTAGGGGCTGTGAATCAAGCCTGGCTTTCATTTCCTCAGGGAGTGCTTCAAAATCTTCTTTATCAAGGTGACGCATCAAGTCTCCCACTGTCGAATCTTCTTTTGGGATAAAGGGTTCTTGGGCATAGCTTGGTTTTGGTAAAAAGAGGGTGGCAGTGACAAACACACAAAGACATAAAAACGCTAAAATTTTTCTCATAAAAGCCTCCTCAGGAAAGACACTAAAAAATTATGTATAAAAATAGGATAGCAAATAAAAAAATACTTGACAAGCGTTTAAAAACTACTGTCAAGTATTTTTTTATTTGCGATTAAGTTTAGGTCAGCGTGACTAGGGTATCTCGCCATGCTTTGGTAAAGGCGTGGGGGTCTGGTTGTACCATACTATCCCTCATGATATAGACGCCTGCCATTTCCTTGGGGAGCTTGTGGACATTGGTCATCTTTATCCCCCCGATACCATAGACAGGGAGGGGGAGCTTGGTCAGTGCCTCAAAGACAGCTATCGAGCGTGGGGCAAGACCTGCCTTGCAACTGGTGGCAAAGAGGTGGCCATAGACCAGCCAGCTCGCACCTTTTGCCCTTGCCAGTTCGCCCTCTTCATAGCTATGGACAGAGACCCCAAAGGTCAGTCCCGATAAATCTGCCTCTTGAGACGTGGGAAAAGAGACTTGGATAGGGAGGTTTAAGGCACGAGCCACATTGACTTGATGATTGATGATGAGACGCACCCCATGGGCTTGACTGGTGGGGAGAAGCTCAAGGGCAAGGCTTTGGTAATCCGCTTCACTAAGGTGCTTAGCACGCAAAATCACTCTATCCGGAGAGGTGGCAAGGAGGGCTTTGAGATAGGGGAGCTTTTGGCCGACAATGGCAGAAAGCTCGGTCACATAGGTCAGTTGCATCATAGTCTGATATGGTCATGATAGACGACTTGTAAGCCTCTTTTGACAATGGCTTCATGCATTTCCGGCACACTGCGTCCATCACTGATGTCAAATTGTTCACTACTTTTATTTTTTTCAACGTGTCCCCCTACGTCTACTTTGACGCCGGCAGAAACCTTGGTCGCACAGACGTCCATCATCGCATTTCTAAAGGTCGCACTTTCACGGCTAGAGACGGTAATTTGTGCTTGAGGCACAAAGAGGCGATAAGCGCACATGATTTGGACAAGGTCTCTATCACTGACAAGGTGGTTAAATTCTCCAAGCTTGCCCCCAACTGGACGGAGTCTAGGCACAGAAAAAGAGAGTTCACTATCAGGGTATTTGGCTTGTACCATAGCGAGGTGCAAGCCTGTGGCAAGGGCATCTCGACGGAAATCACTCAGCCCTAAAAGGCTAGCAAAGCCTGCCCCTCTAAAGCCATTTTTTAAGGCTCTTTCTTGGGCATAAAAACGATAAGGGAAAACACGCTTATTGCCATAAGGGTGATAGTGGTCATAGACAGGCAAGTCATAGGTTTCTTGGAAAACGGTGACAAAGTCTGCTCCTGCTTGGTGAAGTAGGCGATAGTCTGCTTCATTAGTTGGGTAAATTTCAATACCGATATTGGCAAAGTAAGGCTTGGCAAGGGAGATAGCCTCAGCAATGTAGCTCGTTGGGGAGAGGGCTTCGGACTCTCCTGTTAGGATCAAAATATCTTGTAGGCCTGTTTGGGCAATGCCCTCAAGCTCTCTTTTGATTTGATCCATATCAAGCTTGGCACGCTTGATCTTGTTTTTGCTGTTAAAGCCACAGTAGAGGCAGCCATTGCTACAGTAATTGGCAATGTAAAGGGGGGTAAAGAGGGTGATATTGTCCCCAAAGCGTGCCTTGGTCACGGCTCTGGCACGTCTTGCCATTTCTTCAAGATAAGGCGCAGCGGCTGGGGAGAGGAGTGCCATAAAGTCTTCTTTCGTTAAGCTGTCTTTTTCTAAGGCACTAAATACTTCCTCTTTGGTAAAGGCATCAGGGTTAAAACTTTCACGAAGACGCAAGACTTCATCCATCATTTGATGGTCGAGTCTATCCATCTTGTCCGTATAGGTCATAATTGTACTCATGTTATTCTCCTAAAAAACCGGTAAGTGGGCTAGAGGCTTCCCCACCATGGGCAAGGACACGTCCTGTTTTGGCAAGGTAGGCATGGCGACCTGCTTTGATGGCAAGGTTAAAGGCATAGCTCATCGCCTTGACATCGCCTGCTGTGGCAATGGCAGTGTTACACATGATGGCACTGGCACCCATTTCCATGGCTTGGCAAGCCTCAGATGGTTTACCAATACCGGCATCAACAATGACAGGGAGGGTAGTCGCTTCAAGGATGATTTGGATAAAGTCCTTGGTCGCTAGTCCACGATTACTGCCAATTGGTGCTGCTAAAGGCATGATGGCACTGGCGCCGGCATCTTCTAAGGCTTTGGTGACATAGTAGTCAGGATACATATAAGGGAGGACGACAAAGCCACGTTTGGCTAAGATTTCAGTGGCCTTGATGGTCTCATAGTTATCTGGTAAGAGCCAACGTGAATCACGGATGACTTCGATTTTGACAAAGTTACCGCAGCCCATTTCACGAGAAAGCTCAGCAATACGGACTGCCTCTTCGGCAGTTCTTGCCCCTGAGGTATTAGGGAGCAAGGTGACATCCTTAGGGATGAAGTCTAGGATGTTTTCGGCACCGTTAGGATTGGCACGTCTGAGGGCTAGGGTGATGATTTCGGCTTCCCCTTGTTCCAAGACAGCCTTGATGAGGTCTAGGGAAAATTTACCGGAACCGAGGATAAAGCGAGAATGAAAGGTCTTACCCCCAAGGGTAAAGGTATCGTCATTGTGTAAGTTGGTCATGAGTTAGTCTCCTTTAGATAAGATAAGGTGCATGAGTATCGTCGCTTGTTGGGCGGCACAGAGCATTACCCTTGGGGCAAGTAGTCCTGGGGGTTCAAGTTCACTGGTGCCATCACCACAAAGATAATAGCGTGAAAAAACTTTTTTGGTCGTGAGTTTATTGGGATGATCCATGCCACTCATCCCACTGGCACCAATTAAGGTGGTGTCGGGGTAGTGGCTGAGGATGGTTTCTGTCAGCATTGCCTTGGCAGAGGCTTGGTCAAAGGCCTCGATGATATAAGGATAGTCTCCGAGATAGGTGGGGATAGTACTTTCATCCAAGGTGAGAACCTCGCTTTTGACTTTTACAAGAGGGGTCAGACGTTCAATTTGTGCCTTTAAAGCGTGTGCCTTTGCCTTGCCAAGGTCTTCTGGAAAATAGGCTTGGCGACCGAGATTGGTGAGGTCAACCTCATCTTTATCAATCAGTAGGAGCTCGCCAATACCAAGTCTGGCAAGGCTTAGGGCGATATGACTGCCCAAGCCTCCACAGCCACAGATGGCCACACGTGCTTCTTGTAATTTCTTAAAATGCGCCTCACCATAGCGCACTGCCCACAGGCTGGCATAAAGTGCCTTATTCGGGAGTTCTCCTTTTTTTAGGGCAAAGACCTTATCCCCCTCTTTTAGAGGGACGTTTTCCATTTCACTGGTGCCATTTAAGAGGATGAGGGACTGGCGTGAGTGGCCTGACAGCTTGAGTAAGTCCTCTAGTCCAGAGGGCTGAGGTAGGATAAAGGCTTCGTTATTGAGGTAGACTTTCACTGTTAACCTCCTCCGACAAAATGTACGATTTCTAAGCTATCGCCATCATTTAAGATGGTCTTGTCATAGTCTGCTTTAGGCACGATGGCAAGGTTTAACTCTACGACAATACGTGTGATGTCATAACCTACCTCGACTAAAAAAGCCTTGAGGCTAGTCGGTGCCGCCAAAGCATGCTGCTCTCCGTTTACAATCATATTGACCTCCATACATAAAATTAAGTAAAAAAAAGACACCAAAGAAAGCACCCTTTCGGTGGTGCTCCCCATTGATGTCTCTTAAAAAACAAGATAAAAAGGGTTCAACTGACCCTCTTATAAGCAAGTCAAGGGTAGCAAAAGGTAAAACAAATGTCAAGGTTTTTTATCTTTATAAGTTACGTTTTCCTAGGCTTAACCAAGGGATTTTTTAGAGGTTCTTTTTGACAATCAAGACATCGCAACCGCTTCGGTTGGCGATAAAGTCACTCATGCGACCAAGTAATTTTGGAGCGTCCATTTCTTGGGCATAGTCATTACCACAGACGATTAAGTCCGGCTTGAGTAGGTCAACAATATCATACTTGACGATTTCACAGATATTGCCGACTTCCAAAAAGGTGGAGACCTCACGAATCTCTAACTCTTCTGCCTTTTTCTTTAAGTCATTGAGATAGCTTTGACTTTCTTTCTTTGCCCTGTCGATAATGGTTTTATCGTAGCTTAGGGCGATTTGGTATTCCTTTTCTTCCAAGAGGTAGGCCAAGGTCAATTTAGAATAGTTCATCGCTGCCAAGTGGATGGCACGATAAAAGACTTCTCCTTCGATTTTGTTTTTATTGATGATGACGACGATATGATCATAGAGGGTTACCATTGTTTATTCTCCTTGTGTTTGATTTTGTAGTGCCATTTTTGCCAGTTGGTCAGCCTTTTCGTTTAGTGGGTCGCCACTGTGGGCTTTGACCTTGACAAAGCTGAGTTGGGTATTTTTCTGAAAGGCAAGGGCAAGGGCTTGATAGTCCTGGGTCATTGGGTAGTTGGCACGCCAAGCGCCTGTTGCCCAAGCACAAATCCCCTCATAGTCATGATAGAGGGTGAGGGCTTTAGCACCTAGGCTTTTAGCAAGGGCAAAGGCTTTGATGGCGCCAAGGATTTCTCCAGCGACATTGTGGTGCCTAAGCCAACTTTCTTCCTCGCCGATACCTGAGTCTAGATAAGTCCTACCCTGATAGAGGCCAACTAAGCCATAGGCATATTGTTTTTTTGCACTTTCATAACTCCCATCCACATAGCAGATAAGGGTATCGGGGTTGATATTAGGGCTAAGCATGGTTTGAGAGGTAGCTATAGTCTCTTTTTTAGAGGGATGTCCCCCTAGCCAAGCCAGTGCCTCTTCTTTGGTTTTAAATGATTTGTAGCTGGCATTGGGATAGCCTTTGACTGCCTCTTCACAAGACGCCCAAGTCGAGAAAAGTCCCGTCTTTCTACCAACTTTGACTGCATAGATTTTTGCCATTAGCACTCCTTTGAAGGATAAAGTAGAAGATTGGGGGTTAAGACAAATTTATAATTTGGGACAAGCAAGGTCGTTTTTTTATAACGCTTGGCGAGCTGTCTTTGTAAAACATCCAAAATATAACTGATATAGGCGCTTTCCCCGATAAGGACGAGCCGATCATCTTCAACTTTTGCATTGATTTCAGGGTAGTGTCCCAGTTTATGAAAGAGATAGTGTTGTGCTGCTTCATCTTCTGTAATCAATAAGATTTCTGCTTTTAGTAAAGTTTGTTTAGGCATTTGAACCATCCCCCTTTCTATTCTAATAGTTTAGGCTAAAAAATACACCTTAGCAAGTCCTACTTGATGTGAAAGTGCGATAATGAGAAATATCGTCTCGTAAAGCCTGTTGTAAGACCTTAAGTTATCCAAACAATAGAGGCTGCTTGACCTGCTGGGGTGATGGTGTTATACTAGTCATAGACATATAGTTGCTAAAATTCGAACACAAAAAAACCACGAGGGGTGAACTCGTGGTTTTTTTATTAGGCTATTTATCATCCTTGGGGCTATCTAGCCATTTGATGATGTAATGACAAATTACACCACCCACAATAGTCCCTATAGTCGCTAAAATAAACTCGAACACAATATCACCTCCCTACTGTCGTAGGAATGGTTGGACGACATAGACAGTGTAGCAGATTACCGCCAATGGGGTGGCTTTTTTGTTTAGGAGGAGGGGAATGATAGCATTGTATTAAATGAATGAGAAGAAGGCGAGCGTTTTAGGCTGGCCTTTCTCTTATATTGGGCTTAGTTGACACTACTTTAGGGATTGTTTACAATGACTATAGTTTTGTGACATTTAGGAGAGGATAGTCATGAAAGTGATTTTATTGGGGGAGTACCCCCCGTTAGTAGAAGAGGAGTTAAAACGTTTTCACTTGACTTATGAAAAAGTGAAAACAGAAGCGTTGTCCAATCTTTCAAAAGAGGTAGAGGCCGTTTTGGTTGGTGATGGCGTCTGCTTGCCAGATTGTTTTTTTGAAGCCTCCCATCAGGTCAAGGTAATCGCCTCTATCAAAGAGGGTGCGGACAATATCAATCTCAAGCAAGCCACAAGAGTAGGGCTACCAGTCCTTGCCCCCAATCAAGGCTTAGCCTACTCTATTGCAGACTTTATTTTTATGCGGATTTTAAACCTTGCTCGCCTATATGCCTATCAAGGTAGCCCTTTTGAGCTAAAAGGCAAGAAAATTGGTATCTTAGGTTGGAATGAAACTGCTGCCCAATTGGCGATACGTGCCAAGGCTTTTGGCATGAAGATTGCGGTTTGTGCCACTAGGCTAAGAGAGGGACATGCTAGTCTCTATCAAGCGACCTTAGAGGATAAAATCGAGCTTTTTGCGACCAGTGATTTTGTTGTAGTCCTATTGCCTTATGGCGAGCGCAGCGGCAATATCTTAAATAAAGACATCTTTCGTTTGATGCGACCAGAGGCAAGCCTCCTATATTTTACAGATTTACGTCTGGT
>CALIQN010000067.1 GCA_938044045.1 uncultured Peptococcaceae bacterium | reverse complement strand
ATTAATTGTATATACCATAAAAATGGCTTACAACATACTAAAACACTTGCAGCATAAAAATAAACTAAAAACGTACGAATATATGCCATTATTATACTCCTGCTTTAAAACTGTCCTTTAAGCTAACCGTTTCATTAAAAATTAATTTTCCTTCTGAGACAGCCTTCTTATCTTTTGTGAAATAACCTTTTCTTAAAAACTGATAAGTTGTATTGTTCTGATCATCAAAAACTTCTTGACTCACTTTAACTTCTTTTAAAACCACCATACTATCTCGATTAAAAGCTTCAACAATATCTTCAGCTTCATTTTCAAGATTAATAAGATCACCGAATAAATGAACTTCAACATCTTTAGCATGTTGTGCACTTATCCAATGAATTGTACCTTTTATCTTTCTTTCTGCTTCAGGTAAACCGCTACCACTTTTTGATCGCTCATCATAAGTGCAAAATACTTCTAAAATCTCACCTGTAGCTTCATCTTTCAAAAAGCTCTCACAACGAATAATATAACCATGTTTTAGTCTCACTTCTGCTCCAGGTTTTAATCGATGATATTTTTTATTTGCCTCTTCCCTAAAGTCTTCCTTTTCAATATAAAGATATTTACTGAAAGGAATCTGTACCATGCCTTGAGTAGCATCATTAGGATTAACCTCAGCTTCTAACCACTCTACCTGATTTTCTGGATAATTTGTAATTGTTAATTTTAAAGGATTTAACACTGCCATAGTCCTTGGAGCCTTTTGATTTAAATCTTCACGTAAAGCATGAGTCAACATTGCTGGATCAACCACACTATTCGTCTTTGCCACACCAATAGCCTGACAGAACTTATGCAAAGATTCTTTAGTATAGCCGCGTCTTCTTAAGCCAGAAATTGTTGGTAAACGTGGATCATCCCAACCATCCACTAACCCCTCATCTACTAACTTCTTAAGTTTCCGTTTACTTGTAATAGCATTTTTTATTTCCAGACGAGCAAACTCTATTTGTTGAGGCTGACTTGGAAAATGCAGTTTTTCTGAAACTTCAGTAATAACCCAATCATATAAAGGACGATGGTCTTCAAACTCGAGTGTACAAAGTGAATGTGTTATGCCCTCTATAGCGTCTTCAAGAGGATGAGCAAAATCATACATTGGATAGATGCACCATTTATCACCCGTCTGATGATGGCTAGAATGACTTATTCTATATAATACAGGATCCCTCATATTGAGATTTGGTGAACTCATATCAATCTTAGCACGAAGGGTACACGCCCCGTCTTTAAACTTTCCTTCTTTCATAGCCATAAATAATTTAAGGTTTTCTTCTATACTACGATTTCTGTAAGGACTCTCTTTACCAATTTCTGTCAAAGTTCCACGATAAAGTTTCATTTCCTCATAAGATAAATCACAAACATAGGCTTTACCTTTTTCAATCAATGCTATTGCTGCTTCAAAAAATTGATCAAAATAAGAAGAGGCATAACGCACCTCACCATCCCACTGACAACCTAACCATTTGACATCTTCTATTATAGATTGTACAAAAATATCCTTTTCTTTTGTCGGATTAGTATCATCAAAACGAAGGAAGAAAGTTCCCCCATACTTTTTTGCTAAAGTATAGTTTAAAACAATAGATTTAGCATGACCAATATGCAAAAAACCATTAGGCTCTGGTGGAAAACGAGTGGCAATTTTCTCCATACCATTTTTTAGATCCTCTTGAATAATATTATCAATAAAGTGATTTGTTATTTCTGTACTCATAAGCCCTCCAAGTTTTCAATTTAAACTAAAGTATAGTAAAGCTGATCTTATCAAAGATAAACTTAACAAATTTAACAAAACAAGACATAAATTTCTTTAGCCATTATACAACAAGAAAAGCATTAATTCATCAAATTTATATTGTTTTAAGAACACAGCAAATCACTTCTTAATTTATATGGGGGTATAATAGCTTTAGAACCGATGAACTAATCTTAAGTCATACCATTCTAAAGGAGATATTATGAATTATTTTGATCAAGTTGCTACTATATGGAATAGTAATACACAGGCAAATCGTACTTTTGAAATCTATACTAAACTTCAAAGATATTTACCTCATCAAAAAGAACTGCAAGCACTCGAAATTGGTAGTGGTGATGGTTTGTTAGCCAGCTTGTTAGCCGAAAATTTCTCTAGTATTGACGGTGTGGATACCTCAGAGAATATGCGTAAAGTTGCAAAAGCTAGAATCAGAAAATTAAATATAAAAAATATCACTTTTTATCCAACAATACCCTTAAATAAAACTTACGATATTATTTACAGTTTAACAGCCTTTCACCATATCACAAATCTTCAATCCACTTTAAAAAATTTAAGAAGCAAACTTAATCCATCAGGTCATTTTTATTTAATGGATTTAACAAAAGTACCACCATCTTTTCATGATGACTTTGTAGATTTTAAAGGCTATCACGGATTCCTACGAGAAGAAATTACCTCATTATTTCTATATGCTGGTTTTAATCCTATTCATTATGAGATTATTTGGCAAGGTAAACGTAAAGAAGTTGATTTTTCCATCTTCTTATTAGAAGCTAAATAAATAAAAAATGTAAGAGTGATTTTAAGGTTTTTAATAAACCTTGAAATCACTCTTACATTTCTTTGTTGTTAAACTCTCATTAATAAAAAATCTTTGAACGTTTCTGATAACTGCTTATCAAACATCATAAAACTTTCATATGAATTTCAAATGGTAATTTCAAAATCAAAAGGTATTTTCTTAGCCTTCTAATAATTCAGCTAAATCAGCTTTTGGTCTAAAACCAACAACACGATCAACTTCTTTACCATTCTTAAACAAAATTAAAGTTGGAATGCTCATCACACCATAAGCTTGAGCTGTTTTGGTATTTTCATCAACGTTCAATTTGCAAACCTTTACTTTACCAGCAAAATCATCAGCAAGTTCTTCTACAATAGGTCCAACCATCTTACAAGGACCACACCAAGATGCCCAAAAATCTACTAAAACTGGCACTCCTGATTGTAAAACATCTGTCTCAAAACTAACATCTGTTACATTTACAACATTTCCACTCATTAAAAAACCTCCCATTTTTTAGTTTCCTCTTATTTCATACCCTAAAATTACTAATTACACACATCATTATAAATGATAGATTGAATTATTTCTCCTGCAATCAATAATCCTGCTGTACCTGGTACATAAGACATCGTACCTAAAATTCCATCATTTTTACATGGTGTTGTCTCAGCATATAGCACTTTAACACCTTTTAGAATGTTATGCTCTTTCAATTTTTTTCTCATTTTTCGTGCTAATGGGCACATTTTCGTCTTGCTAATATCGTCTATCTTGAAATGAGTATTATCTAGCCTATTGGCTGTACCCATACTAGAAACGATGGGTGTATTTGTATGTTTAGCATATAAAATCAACTCTAATTTCGCTTTTATATTATCAACACAATCAGCCACGTACGTAAAATGTTGACTTTGAAAAGTGATTTCTAAATATCCAGGCATAATTTCATCTTGAAATAAACCAATTTTCAAATAAGGATTGATAAGAGAAAGCCTATCTGCCATAGCCTCCACCTTAGGGCGATTAAGGGTGTTTAAAGTAGCATGAAGTTGCCTATTTAAATTAGTTATTTCCACAACATCCTTATCTATTAATACCAACTCTCCTATACCACTTCTCGCCAATGCTTCAGCAACATAAGAGCCAACACCACCTATACCAGCAATTAGTATTTTCGCTTTTCTTAATCGTTCAAATGCAGGAAGTCCTATTAAATTTATAGTCCTTTCAAATAACTTAGTTTCTTTCATTTAAAATTCTTACCCAACCAAATGAATCTTCACGTTTACCATATTGTATTCCTGTTAGATTATCATAAATTTTGCTAGAAAGACTATTCTCATCATAAGGTGCTGAAGCTTTTAATACCTCATCACCATAAATAAGTTCACTTATTGGAGAAACAACAGCCGCTGTTCCTACACCAAAGATTTCCTTAAGTTCCCCCTGATTAGCAGCCTCTACTAATTCATCTATACTTATTCTTCTCTCTTCTACTTCAACATCTATAGATTTTAAATAGGTAATAATAGAGTCTCTTGTAATACCGGGTAGAATACTACCATTTAACATAGGCGTAAGTACTTTGTTGCCAACTTTGAACATAATATTCATTGAACCAACTTCTTCAATATACTGTCCTTCTACACCATCTAACCATAATACTTGACTATAACCTTTTGCTTCTGCTTGAGTGCTCGCAAGAATAGCTGCAGCATAATTACCCATAGTTTTAGCTTCACCTACACCTCCACGAACTGCTCGGACATAGCCTGTTGATACTTCAATTTTGACTGGATTAAATCCTGATTTAAGGTATGCACTAGATGGACTAAGAATAATCATAAAGCTAAAATACCTCGAATTATGAACATTTAAAGTAACATCAGTAGCAATCATAAAAGGACGAATATAAAGTGAAGAGCCAAAATCGGTTGGAATCTTATCGAGCATAACCAAGGTTTCTAAAGCTTCTAAAACATCATCTTCGTTCACTTCTGGCATAGCCAAACGTTTAGCTGAACGATTGAAGCGTTTCAAATTCATTTCTGGTCGAAAAAGCCTTATAATGCCTTCAGTATCTTTATATGCCTTTAGTCCTTCAAAGATACCTTGACCATAATGAAGCACTGCAGTAGCTGGGTCTAAAGATAATTTTTCATAGGGAACAATACGATGATTTTTCCAACCACTTCCCTCTTCATAATCCATGATAAACATATGATCGGTAAAAATTTCTCCAAAGCTTGTAATCGTTTCAGGAATTTTCTTTGGTGATGTTGTCTGTGTAATAGTTAAATTCATATTAATTCCCTCCCATTAATTTTCTGTCTAGTATAACGATTTAAAAAGAATATGTCTACCACTATTTATCTTACTAAATAAAAGAAAAACTAGAATAAGACAACTCTTGAAATCTCTTCTGTACTACTTGATTAAAGGTTGTTACATTAAGTTGATCTATTTGAAAAATAATATCTTCTAACGTGTATGTTGTTTGATTCACAAGCTCATTTCTTGAGGTAAATAGTAACTTAGCACAAGGTGAAGTATAGTCAATTATAAATTGATTTTTGACCTTTTCTTTGAGATACATAAAACTTTCTTCATCCAAATCAAGCTTAGATAAATGTTCATGTAAATTATTCATTTCTTCTAATATTTTTTCCTTTTGCATCTTATCTGCACCAATTTGTATCACTAAAATTCCATTATTAGGGTAGCCATCATAATACATTGATACATCATAAATCAATTGTAATTCTTCTCTCAATCTTTGGTATAAAAGAGAAGCCATCCCACTACCAACATAATCACAAAGTAGATATTCATACCAATGTTTTTCATCATTTTTACCAAAAGCTTTATAAACATAAGCAAAATAACTTTGAGCAAAGTCTTTTTTTATGTAATAATTTCTACCTAAATTGGGTAGACTAACACAATAATTTTTTGTTTCACCTTTAGGAAATTTTTCAAATGCTGTTTTTATCTTTTCTATTCTTTCTTCACTAAGATTTCCACAACAAGACAATGACATATTATTACCTGCAAAGAAATTCTCATAGTACATAGAAATATTTTCAACATTTATCTTCTCTAGACTTTCTCTAGTACCCAAAATAGGATTAGCTAAACTCGATCCCTTCCATACTTCATATTCTAACCAATCAAGCAATACATCCTCTGGGCTATCTTCATAAAGCGCAATTTCTTGAGCAATAACTCTCCGTTCTTCCTCAATATCAGTTAAAAGAAAGTTTGGTTCTCTTAATAAAGAAACCATCATCTCTAATGCTTTATCGAAATATGTGATTGGTGTAATCAGCTCAAAACTAACCAACTCTTTTGAAGTTGAAGCATGTAAGCCTCCACCGATGTATTCAAAATAATGTGCCACATCTTTCTTACTATAAGTCTTATTTCCCTTGAAAAATAAATGCTCTAAAAAGTGAGCAATGCCAGCAGGATAACCCTCCTCATAATTACTTCCTGCCTTGACAATGAGAAAAAAGGATACCACTGAGGTATCCTTTTGATGCGTCCAAAAAAACGGCAAACAATTGTTCAAAATAACTTTATTCATAATATTCTTTTAGTACCTCCAGAGCTTCTTTCTCATCGTCTTTAATAATAAAAACTTGCCCTAACTGCACTAAATCTATAATTTTAGCAACATAATCATGAATACCAATATAAACTAGTTGACCCTTTTTTTCATTAATTTCCTTAAAAAAGGAGATTAACATCCCTAAACCGGAGGAATCAATAAATTCAACTTCATTAAGATCAATTATCAAAAAATAGATGCCCTTATCTACTAAATAATTTTTAATCTCTTCTTTAAATATCAAAGAATTATCTAATGTAATCTCACCAGAAAATGCAATTTTGACAATTTTACTATTCAAATTTATAATCTCATATTTGTTCATTCTCAACCTCCCACAAACATGCCTACCACATTAACATCATCTTTTAATGCACTTGGATTAATATTGTTTCTAATATCTTTGATTAATCTACGTGCATCAAATAATGCAAGCTTGCTCTCTGATAAACTGCTAAAATGTTCATCTTCTTTTAAAAAAAGAGGCAATTCAAAAATTCCATCAGTATAAAAAACAAAAGCCTCACCATCTTGAAAAGACTGTTGACTTGATTCATAGCCAACATCTTTTATAATCCCTAAAGGTAAGCCATGTTGTCTCAATTCTCTAAAACCCATTTTAGAAAAATAAGCAATTGGCGTATGTCCCGCACTACACCACGTCAGTTTTTTTGCCTTAAAATCAAACACAGCATAAATGGCTGTCATAAAGTAGTCATCTCGAATATTTTCAAAAAAACTACACATAATTTGATTTAAACGCTTTATCACACACTCCGGTTTTAGCCATTGAGAACGCAAAAAATGAAGCTTTTCTTTAATTAAAGCTACAATCATTGCTGCCGCTGTGCCATGTCCTTTAACATCAGACATAAAAAATCCATAAAATCCTTCACTAATACAAAAAATATCATAAAAATCACCGCCAAGAATACTACTTGGCTCATAAATTGTATCAAAAGTAACGCCTTCAATAACTGGAGAATATTTAGGCATAAAATCGTTTAGCAATTCTCTTGCCAAATGCATTTCTTGAGTCAGCGACTCATATTTCCTCTGCAATTCTTTATTTGCCATACGAAGATTAACCAAATTTCTCACCCGTATCATAAGTTCTTCTGGATTTACAGGTTTTGTTAAAAAATCATCAGCACCGGCAGATAAACCCTCTAACAAACTTTCTTTATCATGAAGAGCCGTGAGCATAACAATAGGAAGATAATCATCACCACGTTTTTCTTTCATCGTGTGACAAAGAAAAAAACCATCCATATCTGGTAACATTACATCAAGTAAAACCAAATCAATTACATGCTTTTCAAAGCATGCTAGAGCTTCAACGCCTGTTTTGGCTTTATGAATAACAATATGATTATCATAGACCTTTTTAAGATAAACTTCAATCACTTCTAAATTGTTCTCAAAATCATCAACAAGTAATACGATAGGTATTGGCTGCATAGTTATCCCTCAAAATACCATAAGTCAAATAGTTTTTGATATTTAACTACTCTTCAATCAGTCCCTCCCAATGAGCAACAACCTCTTCCCATACCAAATCATCTTCAATCTCTTGTAAAGTGAGTTCATCACCATCAAGTTCTGTCATTTCAAAAATAATAGCACTTTCCTCATCATCTTCATCCTTAGGACAAAGTACTGCATAATTTTTCCCATTAAAATCAAATACATCAATAATATCAAAAGTAACTTCATTACCTTCTTCATCTTGCAAAATGACTTCTGCTTCTAATTGTTCTTGTTCATTCATATTTTTCTCTCCTATCTCGTTTTATCTAAATGCAATTGTAAAATTAATACAGCAGCTATTTTATCAACAACATTTTTCCGTTTTTTTCGACTTATATCAGCATCTACTAACATACGTTCAGCACTTACCGTTGTTAAACGTTCATCTACCCAAAAAACCGGTATATCTACTCTTTGGGTTAAACCAGCAATAAAATTTTGAATTTCTTCCGCCTTAAAACCCAAAGAGTTATTCATATTTTTAGGTAAGCCAACCACCATTGATCCGACATCATTTTCTTTGATAAATTGAACTAAATATTGATAATCTGCTTCTAAATTTTTTCTATGATACGTTTCTACTCCTTGTGCTGTCAATCCAAGTAAATCACTTAATGCGATACCAATCCGTTTTTGTCCAATATCCAAGCCTACTATACGTTTCATTCAACTGTACCAGCTTGACTTAAAAATGATTTCAATAAAACCTCAATAATTTCATCTCTACTATATTCTTGAATATGTCCACGAGCACCATTATAACTTGTAATGTAAACAGGGTCTCCAGAAAGAAGATATCCAACGACTTGATCATGAGGCTCATAGCCCTTTTCGCGAAGAGAAGTATAAATATCTATTAACATAGATAAAATTTTCTCTTTTTGCACTAAATGTTTATCAAAATATTGTGTATTATCTACATCCATTTTAATGATATCCTTTCTAAGTGAGTAACGCCTCAACAATACCTACAGTTGAAGCAATCGCTTGTGGTAAAGCCTTAGAATTCTTTCCACCAGCTTGTGCCATATCAGGTCTTCCACCACCATTACCATCAACTATCTTAGCGACTTCCTTAATTACTTTTCCTACATGTAATTTATTCTTCACTGCATCAGGTGTCAACATACCTACTAAAATAACCTCATCAGTTGCTGTAACTGCACCTAAAACGATAACAGTTTCTTTCATTTTATCTTTAAATTGATCTGCTATCTGCCTTAGTTCTTCAATATCATTTGCCTGAACTACTTTAGCAAGTACTTTTACACCATTAACATCTTCTACAGCAGAAGAAATTTCCTCACTTACCATAGCCTGGGTCATTTTTGTTTTTAAAGAATCTAGTTCTTTTTTAAGGTTTTTTATCTGATTAGCTTCTTGGATAATTTTGTCCAAGATATCTTTATCATTCGTCACTTTCAAAGCATTTACAACTTCAGCTAAAAGCTCTATTTTGGATTTTGCGTACTTATATGCAGATTCACCTGTTAAAGCTTCTATGCGACGAATACCAGCAGACACAGAAGATTCGCCTATAATTTTGAAACTACCTATTTCTGATGAATGTTGAACATGAGTACCACCACAGAGTTCTTTGCTTACGCCACCAATATTTAAGCAGCGAACTTTATCGCCATATTTTTCACCAAAAAGTGCTATGAAACCTTTTTCTCTAGCAACATCAATTGAATTCTCAGACGCTTCAACAGGATAGCTTGATAAGACCATCTCATTGACCATATATTCAATTTTTTCTAACTCTCCTGTTGTAAGAGCCTTACTATGAGAAAAG
>CALIQN010000066.1 GCA_938044045.1 uncultured Peptococcaceae bacterium | reverse complement strand
AGATAGAAAATAGCAATTAACAAGAAAGTCTCTACGTGTTTAAATGAAGCCCCTGCAATGCTTGAACCCGTAAAGAATAATTCACTTACAGAAATAACGCTGAAGGCAACACTATCTTTCATATTAATAATGAATTCATTTCCAATCGCTGGCATAATATTGCGCAAAGCTTGAGGAATAATAATACCCTTCATCGCTTGCCAATGGGTCAAGCCAACAGAGTGCGCTGCCTCATATTGTCCATTATCAATAGAGATAATACCACCACGTACAATCTCAGCCATATAGGCACCAGTATTGATAGAAAGCAATACCAAAGCAAATGATAGTGGGTCTAGACGTGTCCCTAAAATAGCATTAGCAGAATAATAAAAGAGCATCGCCTGAACCATCAACGGCGTACTTCTAAAAACCTCAATATAAACCGTCAATACTTTATAACCAATATGATACAAAAAACGTATCAATTTATTTTCTTGCTTCTCTATCGGTATCACACGATAAATCGCAACTAAAATCCCAATGATTCCGCCTACAAATGTCCCTACTATTGCTAGCAGAATGGTCACGCCCAACCCTTGTAGGAGTAAAGATTTATTATTTATCAGTATGGAAATCAGGGTATCAATCATAACTACTTCTCCTAAATAAAACCATTGCCCTGCCTATCGCAGGGCAACTTTACTATTCTTAACTATTCTTACTCTTGAGTGACCGGTTGAATTTTAATCATCTCATCCATCAATTTATTGCGGTCTTCAGTACTTACTTTAGCTAAGGCTGCATTTGCCTTATCTACTAAAGCATCATTACCCTTCTTAGCTGCTGCAGCAATGGCAATATCTTCACTAGAAGCTTGGAAACCATTTTCTGGTGTAAATTCAATGTAGGTAATATCATCAAATGCTGTGCTTGCAGAAACCGCCTCTGGCTTTTCAGAAACATACCCATCAATTGAGCCACTTCTGAGTGCTAAACGCATCACACCAAAATCTTTCATCGCCGGAAGCTTATCAGCGCCCTCAACTTGTTCTAGCGCTTTATAATGGAAAGTATTAAGTTGTGCTGTAAGTTTTGCACCTTTAAAGTCTTTGATGCTCTTTGCATCTTTAAACTTGCTATCTTTTTTGATTACCATAACAAGTTGACTTTCATAATATGGCTCGGTAAAGTCAACTGCTTGCTTACGTTCAGCTGTTGGTGACATCCCTGCCATGACTAGGTCTACTGTGCTACTTGAAACTGCTGGGATTAGTCCATCCCAAGCGATTTTTTGAATGGCTAATTCTAGACCCAAATCTTCAGCAACTTTTTTTGCCATTTGAACATCATAACCATTGGCATAACTACCATCACTGATAACCTTAACTGCACCATTAGCATCATCTGTTTGTGTCCAGTTAAATGGTGCATAAGCACATTCCATTGCTACAGTGAGCTTACCATCTTCTATGGTAAGTTTTGGCGTATTTTCTGCCTGTTTTTCCTCATTTGTAGCCTGTCCGCCACAAGCAAAAAGTGAAAATGACATCCCTAAAACCAAGCTTGCTACGATTAATTTTTTAGCAAATTTCATCAAAACTACCCCCAATATTTCATCTATTATTCCCGTGTACATACCTTAGTATGCTACCATACCAAAGTACCTATTGTCAAATATAGCCTCGTTAAAATACCTCACTAAATTCCCTAGAAACACCTAAAAAACTCAAGGCGTCATAGAGCATAGTATCGGT
>CALIQN010000065.1 GCA_938044045.1 uncultured Peptococcaceae bacterium | reverse complement strand
TCAATATAATCCTTATAGTTAAGCTTGGTCTCTTGGGAAAGAAAACCAACGACTTCGCATTGAAACAGTTTACCATAGAGGTCAATCTCCAGCACCTCACCTAACTGGTAAACCCCCTTATACTGATACCCTAAAAGAATAGGGAGCTTTGTACCATCTTGGTAGTTGACCTTTTCCCAATCTATTGCCTTACCCTCTGCTAGCTTTAATTGATAAAAATCAAAAGCTTTTTGATTCATCTCTATCCCTTTAATGCTTGGCGTAAGACTAGGATCAGCCTTTAAAGCCTCCTCAGGTGTATAATAAAACGCACTGTCTCCTTTAAAATTTTTTACATAAAGGGCTTGATTAAAGATAGAAAGTATTGAAAGTTCATCTGACTGATTAAGGTAATTGTAAAACGCTACCAAAGTATTCATGCTAGCTTTATCTTTTCTAAATTGTCCATAGTCCTCATCTTCAAGTAAGGTATCGCTCAATCTATAGATAGAATAACCCTCTAACTTTTCACTCTGGCTCTTTTGAGGTACCTCAGTCACAGTAGAAGGCTCAGAAGAACACCCCATCAATCCACCACCTATCAACAAAAGAAAACCAAGGCATAAACCTACACTTATCCTGTTAAAGCTATGTTTCCATTCTACTAATTTGAATACTGTACTAGTATTTTCCTTTTTTCTCATACAAATGCCCCCATAAAATATGCTAAATCAGAAGTATGACACAAAAAGCAATTTATTTTCTAAAGCTACTTCTTTTTTTATACTATAGTTAGTATAGTATTATTCTGTTTTGCTATCAAGAAACAAAATTGAACTAAAAAGACCAATGATAAAAGTAGACTGAGGCTCACACTCTTATCATTGGTCTTTTTTACTAAATCTTATTCTCTTGTTGCTTCTAAAAATTTCGCCACTTGCTTACCTTTGCTTTTAAAGGTCTCACAATCTAACGCTAGACGATAAGAAGGGATAACTTGGCGATTTTCATGTCTTGCTAGCCATTCATCGCAAGGTTGCAAGGTGCTTAAAACGGTATTGACACCATGCATGAGATAATGTATCGGTATCGTCACACCTGGTTGATACCTTTCCATCAGGTAATCTGCTTGTTCATAAGTCAAAATGTGTCCACTTTCATCAACAGGTAAAAACAAGACATCAATTGCCTTATCTTTTAAATAGGTATCGACATAGGAATCAGGTAGCGCTCTATTATCTCCCCAATGGACGATACAGAGGCCACCTGTTTCAATGACATAGATCACATTATCCATGTGCAAATGATTGTTTGGTGGTGAAAAGTCCTCTCCTATATCTTTTTGAATATCTGTCCATCTTGTTTTGCCTAGAGATTCGGACAAATGCTTATCCGCCAGTCCTGTTATCTTAACATCACCCAGCTCATAAACACCTATCATTCTCTCCATCGTCATACGTGCTTGTGGAAGATGTAGGGCATCATGGTCAAAATGCGCATGAGTGGATAGAGCAAGATCCACTTCAACTTCTGGAAAAGTCTCTGGAAACCACCATCCCCATGCCTCATCATTGCGCCATGGATCAATTAACACACTGATACCTTGCAAAGAGGTAATACGAATTGCTGAATGTCCAAAATAATCAATCTTAACCTTGTCATTTACGCTATCAGGTGCTTTACCTTGCTGTATCTTACGCAGTCTTTCATTGTTGACCACAAAAGATTGTGCTCTTGAACCCTCCATGTTAACGCCTCCTTTTATAAACATAACAACTTCAGACAAACTAACGATAGCAATAAAAAAGCGCCTTTTAAGTGGGTTAACATTCTACGAAAAAGGCGCCTATCATTATTTATGTTGCAACCAGTTATTTTCTATTAAGAGCTCAGCGATTTGTACAGTATTGGTTGCTGCGCCCTTTCTAATTTGGTCAAAGCATACCCAAAGATTAAGTGCCTTATCATTGTAAAGGTCATTTCTAATGCGTCCAACGAAGATATCATCATGGTTAGCCGTATCAACTGGCATTGGATAGACCTTATTTTCTGGATCATCACTGACAATCACTCTATCGGCTTGATTTAAAATTTCTCTTGCTTCATCAGCAGAAATTTTTTCTTCAAGTTCAATATGAATACTTTCAGCATGAGAACGGAGCACTGGTACACGTACTGCTGTTGGGGTAATTGCAATACTATCATCATTTAAAATCTTGTGTGTTTCATAAACGAGCTTCATCTCTTCTTTGGTGTAAGCCTCATCCATCCAAACATCAATATGAGGAATAAGGTTAAAAGCAATTTGATGTTGGAATACTTGTGGATTGGCTGCCTTACCTGCTAAAACGTCACTTGTTTGCTCTACAAGTTCAGTAATACCTTCTTTACCGGCACCAGAAACTGCTTGATAGGTGCTGACAACGATTTTTTTGATTTTATGCTTTTGATGAAGGGGATTGATTGCTCCTACTAAAAGAATCGTAGAACAGTTTGGACAAGCAATTAGCCCCTCATGGTTTTTTGCATCTTGACCATTCACTTCCGGCACGATAAGAGGCACATCTTTTTCTAGTCTAAAAGTTGAGCTATTATCAATGACGATTGTGCCTTTGGCTTGCGCCAAGCGACCAAATTCTCTACTTGCTGGGCCACCTGCAAAGAAAGCAATATCCACACCATCAAATGAATCTTCTGTGGTTTCCTCTACCACATAGGTTTTCCCTTGAAAGACAATTTCTTGTCCTGCACTACGTTTAGACGCCAATAATTTT
>CALIQN010000064.1 GCA_938044045.1 uncultured Peptococcaceae bacterium | reverse complement strand
AAATACTAAAACCATCTGTTCCAGGCATCATAACATCCAAAATGACAAGATCTGGCGCCTCAATCAAAAAAGCCTCAAATAAACTATCTCCATTTGAAAATAATCTAACGTCATGCCCCTCTTCCTCTAAAAATGTCTGTATCAATAGTCTAATATTCTCCTCATCATCAGCGACGTAAATTAATCCTTTCATAGCGCCTCCTTAAAGTATATTGAAAATAATAGCCTTATTATAACAAAGACCTGTCATTATTCTAATAGACTTTTTGATAAAAATACTTGTCTACTTTTACTAAACAAGCATTTTTATATTTTATCGTTTTTGACAAGCTATTTCGTGAGCAATTTTTCTGCCGAGGTCTCTCTATCTCATCCCAAACAACAATAAAGGCGGCCAGTTACCACTGGTCGCCTTTATTGTTGTTTGACTACTCTTATTTTTACTTTACGATAGTTTTCATGATTTGTAGTTATCACGCTTACGACAAAAATAACACATTGTCTCATCTTCATAATCAAAAAAATCCTGTTTACAGCCTTGACAAATCTTTTTTTCTCCCCTAGCCACTTCTAACCACTTGCCTAGAAAGAATAACTCTTGCCTGATAAAATCTCCCCAAAAAATTCCTTTACTCATACAAATATCTTCACACAATTTGCACTGCGTACAAAGGGTTGGATGAAACAAAAGGTGTTTGTTTACAATATCATCTTTCATCGTTTCAACAATTTTTAAAGCTTGAGTTGGGCAAAGTGTCGTACAAGCACCACAAAAATGACAATGCCTCACCTCAAGTAAAGGATAAGGTAAGCTCGCTTCTTTTATATAATTGTCTTTATATGCCTTAAAAAGGTGTATTCGTTTTAATAACTTTTCCTCTTCTTTGATGGCAAGATTTTTATTTTTCAGTTCTCCCTCAACAACCTTACTACCTTGATTCAAAAAATTTCTATACGTCTTCTTTAAATAATCTCGACGTGAAGCATCATACTCTGCTATGAAAGAGTTAATAGATTCTCTTCGCGTTTCAAAAACAAGACGCCCTTCTGTTATTAAATGAAAGCGTTGAAGTAAAAGAACTAGCACTTCCTTCGACCAATCATTTTGACACTGTCCACACACCTCTTCATCCACCAAGAGAACAATTTTTTTCGTTTTAGAAAGTAACAATAAAACTAGCTCTGGGGTTAATTGCTTGAAACAATTGATTTTTATTGGCAAGAGCGTATTTTTGTCTTGATGACACCCTAAACAAAGCACTTCTTTATCTTTAGCATTGGCCAGTAATTTATCTTCATCGAGACTAAAGACTTCCATGGGGCACAAGTTAATACAACGTCCACACAATGTACACTCTGAAACTTCCCATTTTCCATCAACATAGTTCAAGCCTTTAGTCGGACAAACATTATAGCATAAATTACAACTCGCTAAAGAACTTTTATTTTTTACACAACGATGACTATCAATTTTTAATGTTTCAAAATAATCCAATACTCGCTTTAAAGCTAAAGGATTAACCATCATCTTCACACACATCCTTGGGAAAATAAAGATAAAATGTTGAGCCCTCACCAACTTGGCTTTCAACCTCTACATACCCATAATGGAGTTTCATGATGCTTTGAACTATCCATAGCCCTAGCCCTGTACCTTCTGTATTGAATTTGCCCTGATCCTTTTTCTTAAAAGGATCAAATAAAATCTTCTTAGTTTCTTCATCCATACCAACCCCAGTGTCTTTTACCAAGAGGATGATGTGAGAGGACTTATCTATCACCGATAAACTTATCTTGCCACCTTCTGGGGTAAATTTGATGGCATTATTGACAAGATTAATCAAAACTTGACGCAACCTTCCCATATCACCATAAATTTGGTGAGACGAATCTACATCCACTTCCAAGGATAAGTTTTTTTGTTTTAATGAAATTTCAAATAAATCCTTCATTTCTGTAGTAATATGAGAGAGATTAAGCCACTCATAAGATAGTTTAATTTCATTGGACTCTAATTTTGCCCAATCCAATATTTGATTTACAATTTTTAATAAATCATCAGCACTTGTTAAAATACGCGAGAGATATTTTTTCTGTTCACTATTGAGCTCACCAAAATACTCCTCTGCTAAAATACCACCAAATCCCTTAATCGCATTGAGTGGCGTTCGTAATTCATGACCAATTTGAGCAACAAAATAAGAGGGAGAATATTTTTCTTCTGTTTCCATCACTATACACTCCTTTTATTTTCTTGTTTATAATGCAAGATAAGCTCATTTATCTTAGCAAAATGAATTTCTTCTTGTTCTTTAATTGCTTGAAATATCATCTTATACTGCTCGTTATCTGTAAACTGATATAAGGTTTCATACAAAAATATCGAAGATTCTTCTTCACTCAAATATTCTATTAAAAAAATAAGAATATTATCAATCGGTTTGACCTCTCGGAGAACATAACTAGGCGCCTTCATACTTAGTGTTTGATAGATACCTTTTAGTTTTTCTGCATGCTCCACTTCTTCTTGAGCATAGTTTAAAAGCAGCTCTCTTCCTTCATTGGTAAAATAGCTAGCAAGTTCACGAAAGCATTCTGCAGAATATAGCTCATCTGCTATGCTTTCACAGATTTTGTGTAAAAACTCTCCCTGCCTCATCGTTTTCTCCTTTTATTCCAAATAGAACATTTTTAACAACTTTCTAATTTTAAACATTCGTACAATAGAGGATGTTAACATCAAGCCCATAACCATGGCACCAACCATTTCAAGGGTTTCCAAACCATAAGTTGTAAAACTATTAATATCACCTTGATAAAGGGTCGCCATTGCCTTATAAATGCCACGACCAGGGATAATTGGCAAAATACCAATAATTGTATAAATCATTACTGGTACTTTACTAATCCGTGCCATCATCTCACCATAAATCGCCACAGCTAAGGATGCAGAAAAAAAGCTAATCATATAACCATAACCATCTAAACTATTGAGCATAAGTCGTGCTACCACACCACCTAAAGCAGATGCAAAAAGAACATAGCCTCTTAGATTATATAAAATACCGTAGAATATACAAACGATATAGGAAAGAATATAAGTCACCTAAAATACCTCCCACAACCTTGAAATCGCCAAATAAGCCAAGGAATTTCCTATAGCAATCGAAGTAGCAACTAAAAGGGTCTCAATTAAGCCCAAAATTCCAGCCAACAAATCACGTGTTATCATATCTCGAATTGCCGTTGTAAATGTTAGGCCTGGTAAAAGAGTAACCAAGGTACCAATAATCATCGCATCAATCTCAGTAGAAGGAAAAAAATTTGCAATTCCCCCTGCTAAGGTTGTATGGATAAAGCTCGCCACAATAGTAATAAAAAATGTATTGGCATGAAATTTTTCCATTTCTTGAGAAACAAGCTGTGAGAGCACAACGATTGCCCCTGCACATAAAGCACTATCAAAACCACCTTGAACCAAAAGACAAAATATTGCAGATAAACAAGCTGTTGCCAAAATAACTATCCACCTCGGATAAGGCATTTCTTGTTCAATTGCATTGATAGAATATTCTACAACATCAAGCGAAGGTGCTTTGATACTAATCTCCCTTACCAAGTTATTTAATCTTGCCAATTTATTAAAATCAGCTTGTTTGCAAAAAGTGCGTTTGTTTTTAGTGATTGAAACTTGTGAGGGGGTTTCCAGAGTGACCATAATCATTGAAGGAATAGCAAAAACATCCACAGACTCTACAGGATAAGCATTTAACATGCGCTTGATGGATTCTTCTACACGATAAATTTCTGCCCCACACTCTATCAGTAACCCTCCTATTTTTATCACTTGCTTTAAAAGCCTATGATAATTAATCGTCTTACTTTTCTCCACATAAACTCTCCTTATTAAAACATAGAAAAAGCATTATCCAAAAGGACAATGCTCTCTTTCTAAAATTGCTCCGCTTTCAAAAATCTAATAAATTCCTCATTGGCTTGAGTTTTAAATTTCTTCTTATGATAAACAATCCTAAATTGGCGTTTAAACTTATCTTCTTTGAGTTTAATCATCGCAAGGGTGCCATTTTTTAACTCTTTCTTCACTGCCCAACGAGAAATAATGGTAAAACCTACACCGTTCTGTACAGCTGTTTTAATCGCCTTTGTACTGCCAAGTTTCATCATAATATTGAGATTATTTGGTGAAAAACCCGCTTTTTTCATATAACTATGAATTTCTGCTAAAGTACCAGACCCTTTTTCTCTTGAGATAAAAGGATACCTATCAAGTTCAAAAACTGATATCGTATCTAATTCACTCCATGGATGATTTGGGCTAGTAATTACCACAAGCTCATCATCTAAAAAAGGGATAGACTCTAACTCCTTGCCAATTGGTGGCCCTTCTACTAGACCAATATCTAGCGTCGTATCATGGATAGCAATTTCAATTTCATCAGAATTCGCCACTTCAAGGCTTAAAGAAACCTTTGGATAGTGTTTTTTAAAGTCTGCTAAAACAGAAGGTGCTATATATTCACCTATCGTTGCACTAGCACCTATACGTAATCGTCCTACTGTTGTAGTATTCAATTCTTGCATATCACGCTCTAGGCTGCCTTGCATATCATTCATTTCATTGGCATACTTACAAAGCAGTTCCCCAGCTTCCGTGAGAATAATATTGCGACTAATTCTATCAAAAAGCTTCGTCCCATAATGATCTTCTAGCATTTGAATCTGAAAACTTACTGCTGGTTGTGTCAAAAAAAGTGCCTTAGCTGCCTTAGAAAAGCTCTTTTTTTCTACTACCATCAAAAAAACTCTAATACTGTCATTAAGCATATTATCTCACCTCGCTAACCTTCCTTAATAATATCTTCAGGTCGCATTTCTCCTAAGAAGCGAACAAATTTACTACAAGCCTCAGATTCAAAAAAGTCATTATTTAAAATAATGCTCAACTTACGATGAATGGTAAACTCCTTAATCCGTAAAATACATATCTCACCTGAATTCACCATATCTTCAGCAGCCCATTTAGAAACCACAGAAACGCCTAATCCACTAGCAACTATTGTCTTAATTGCGGTGATGTTGCCTATTTCCATGATAATATTAAGATTTTCTATATCAAAGTCAGAATCCAAAAGTGCCTGTTCAAAAACCAAGCGACTACCTGATCCCGCCTCACGAATAATGAAAGGTTCATCTTTTAACTCTAAAAGCGAAATTGTCTCCTCACTTGCCCATCTGTGGTTGCTAGAAACGATTAATACCAATTCATCATCTAAAAAATCTTGATAAAATAATTTTTTATTACTAATATCTGATTCTACTAAACCGACATCAATTGTATTATTCATGATATTATTTTCTACTTGCCTAGTGTTATAAATTTCTAAGGCAATATCAACATCGGGATATTCTTTTTTAAACGCACTAACGATATGGGGCATGATATATTCACCAACGGTTCGGCTAGCACCTATGGTTAAATTACCCTTCACTTGGCCTGTCAATTGTTGCATCTTTCTTTCTAACTCTGCCTGTAAATCATTCATTGATAAGGCATATTCAAGCAAAAGTTCACCTGACTCTGTCAATTTTACATGACGATTGACTCTATCAAAAAGCATCGTCTGATAGTACTGCTCTAAAGTCTGAATTTGAAAACTAATTGCCGGTTGAGTCAAATTCAACACTTTAGCAGCTTTAGAAAAGTTTTTCGTATTTGCTACTGTAATAAATACTTTTAGACTATCACTTAACAAAGCTCTCATCTCCTTTTTGATAATCTAGTTGTAATTGTCCACAAAGTGACAAAAAATACTCAGGTGTCGTTGTCTCAAAAGTCATCCATTCTTGACTTCTTGGATGTTGTATTACAAGTTTATAGGCATGGAGTGCTTGACCTAGGATAAAGCTCTTCTTGCCACCTCTTCCGTAAAGCTCATCTCCATAAAGACTATTGCCTAAATATGCCATATGTACCCTTATCTGATGAGTACGACCTGTCTCTAAAGAGAATTTCACCAAACTGTATTTTCCATTTTCTGATATGACTTCATAATTGGTGATGGCTTCTTTACCATTTTCATCTACAGCCATACGTGTACGGTAATTCTTGTCTCTTGCAAGTGCTAAGACGACTCTTGCTTTTTTCTCTTTTGGTACCCCATATACAATACCTTCATAAAATCGTCTAAAACTATGCTCAGAAAACCCCTTCACTAATTTCTCATGAGAAAAATTATTTTTTGCCACAACCATTAAACCGGAGGTATTTTTATCTAAACGATGTACAATGCCTGGTCTATCCTCCCCGGAAAGATTAGATAAACTCGTACAATGTGCTAAAAGAGCATTTACCAAAGTGTGTTCTGGATGAGATATTGTTGGATAAACAACCATATCTCGTGATTTATTCACCACTAGAATGTCTTCATCTTCGTAAAGAATCTCAAGAGGTATATGCTCTGGTAAGGGGAGCTTTAAGCTTATCTTCTGCTCTTCTTCCAATAAAACAGCATAGTACTGTCCCTCTTTGACTAAAAAGCTTGGTTTGGTTATCACTTGACCTAATGCTGCTACTTTTTTAGATTTAATCAACCTTTGGCAATCTGCTCTTGTTTTTTGCAGTTTTTCTACCAAGAATTGATCCAAACGTTTTCCACTATCCTCATAAGAGGCATTAAATTCTTTGATTTGGCTCATCTGTGATTTGGCTCCTTAAATACATAAATAATCAAAAAGAGACAACCCAAACAAACTGCAATATCAGCAATATTAAAAACAGGCCAAATATGAAAGTTAAACATGTCAGTAACTGAACTTTTCATCACTCTATCAATAAGATTACCCCAAGCACCACTCAAAATTAAACTTACCCCAAGACTGAGCCAAAAATTCTTTTCTTGTTTTTTATAATAGTAAATCATTATTACACTAACTAATACTGCCACTAATATAAAAACAAAGGCATTGCCTTCCCCTAGGCCAAAAGCAGCACCTTTGTTTTCAATATAAGTAATAGAAAAAATACCATCTATCACATCATAACTTTCGCCAAGCAGAAAATGTGTACGCACAAGCCACTTCGTCAATTGATCCAGTACAAGAACTAAGGCTATCAAGACAAAAACGATCATCTTCCCCTCCTACTTGAACTGATTATATTGATTTAAGAGATTTTCTAATATCTCACTAAGGTAGGGAATATCTGAGCGTATAGCTTCCTTAAAGAGATAATAGAGTATCATCAGTACAATCGCTAAACCTACTGTACTCCCTAAACCTCTAAACAATCCAATCAAAAAATTCATCAAAAGCAACTGAAAAGGATGCTCTGCATAAAGCGCATACTCATAAAGCCTCGCCTTTTCCATCGCAATAACAATTTCTTTTGTTTTTTCTTCTTTTTTAGCTCTTTTCTCCTGTTGTTTTTGTTTTTTTTCCTGTTCATTCTTTTTTTTAAATTTCATTTTAATTATTTAATGCATGAATTGGTGGTGGAATTTGTCCTTTACGGTCAATAAATACTTTAGCATGAAAAGGATTGACTGCCATAATTGGTGCATGTCCCAAAAGTCCACCAAATTCAACCATTTCTCCTACTTTTTTATTTGGTACAGGAATAACTCGCACAGCTGTTGTCTTTTTATTAATCATACCTATCGCTGCTTCATCAGCAATAATAGCAGAAATTGTCTCAGCACTTGTATCGCCAGGAATCGCAACCATATCAATCCCCACTGAACACACACAAGTCATTGCTTCTAATTTATTGAGGTCCAAGGCTCCATCTTCCACAGCACGTATCATATTGGCATCTTCACTAACAGGAATAAATGCGCCACTTAAGCCCCCTACATGAGAGGATGCCATAGCGCCACCTTTTTTAACGGCATCATTTAGCATTGCTAAAGCTGCTGTTGTACCATGGGTACCGCAACGTTCAAGACCAATGGCTTCTAATATATCTGCAACAGAATCTCCAACAGCAGGTGTTGGTGCTAAAGAAAGATCTATAATACCAAAAGGTATTCCTAGACGTTCTGCCGCGATACGTCCAACCATTTCTCCAGAACGTGTAATTTTAAATGCCATGTTTTTAATCGCATTGGAAAGCTCACCAAAGCTTAGATTTTCCTTGCCTTTAATCGCATTTAATACCACACCAGGACCACTGACACCAATATTTAAAACAACCTCACGTTCACCAACACCATGAAAGGCGCCTGCCATAAAAGGATTATCCTCAACAGCGTTACAAAAAGCAACAAACTTTGCACAACCCAAACCATCACTATCTTTGGTCAATTGGGCAGTTTCTTTTATAATCTGACCTAGTAGTCTTACAGCATCCATATTGATACCAGCCTTACTGCTACCAACATTAACAGAGGAACATACTAGATCCGTTACACTAAGCGCTTCTGGAATAGAACGTAAAAAAGCTTCATCTCCTACGGTCATTCCTTTTTGTACTAAAGCAGAATAACCACCGATGAAGTTTACCCCAACTGCTTTTGCTGCTCTGTCTAACGCCTTTGCTAATTTAACATAGTCTTTTTTTTCACAGGACTCCCCAATAATTGAAATTGGTGTGACAGAGATACGCTTATTAATAATAGGTATCCCAAATTCTTTAGAAATCTTATCTCCTGTACTCACAAGATTTTCCGCTAATCTTGTAATTTTATCATAAATTTTCTGACTAGCCTTATCCACATCACTATCAGCACAATCACGCAAAGAAATCCCCATGGTTGTGGTACGAATATCAAGGTTTTCCTCGCTGATCATATGAATGGTTTCTAATATCTCAGAAGTTGAAATGGTTATTGACATTACTGCCTCCTATCCTAGATTCTATGCATAAATTGGAATATATCTTCATGCTGACAAGTTATTTTCATAGCAATTTCTTTCCCTAAGGCTTCCAAATCTTCTTTTAACGTTGAAAGTTCAACTTTAGCATCAGCAATATCAACAATCATAATCATATTGAAATACTCTCCAATAATCGTTTGCTTGATATCTAAGATATTAACATCATAATCTGCTAAAAGTGTAGAAACACGTGCTATAACACCACGTCTATCCTTACCTAATACTGTTATAATTGCTTTACTTTGTGTTAATTCCATATTTTCACCCTTATCTTAACGTAAATGTTGTGCAACAATGTAACGGATAATCATAGAACGGCTGACAATACCGACTATTTTTCCATTTTCCACAACAGGTACTTTTTTAATCTTCTTTTTGCCTAAAGTACGAGCAACTTCATCAACTTCATCATCTATATCAACATCAATGACTTTTGTCGTTGCTAGTTCCATAACATTTATTTTGAATAAATCTTGCATCTTTTTATCAAAACTTTCTTCATCATACCAAGCTGTAATAAAACTGGTCATATCTATAATTCGAGGATCTTGTTTGGCAATAAATTTCATAATATCACCATCACTGATGAAGCCAACTAAAACCCCTTGATCATTAACAATTGGTAAACCACTTGTCTTATGTTCCACTAAAATATGTAGAATTTCCCCTATATTGTTGTTTTCACTAGCGACAAAAACATCCTTCTCCATAATATTTTTTATCTTTTCCATACCATAACCGCCTCTCAAGATTGAACTATAATAAAACTTTATGGTACATAGAATTTACCACAAATAGCTTACCCACGTCAATTATAAAGGCTAGTCTTTAAAGCCTCATCATCTTAATTTCTCCAAAACCAGCCCATTTTCTAAAAAACTATAGTATTCTCCTGTACGGTTTAAAATGAGATGATCTAAGAGTGTAATATCTATGATATCTCCCGCTTCTTTGAGTGTCTTTGTTGCCTTTATATCCGCTTGACTAGGCATAAGCAAGCCACTAGGATGGGTATGAGCGATGATAATGCCATTCGCTTTGTGTCTTAAAGCCTCTTGATAGATAAACTTTGGGGTAAACATAACTAAATTTTCTTGCCCCTTAAATAATTCCTGTTTACCAATCACCTGCATTGCCTTATCCAGATACACCACCATAAAGCTCTCTTGCCACCAACTGGTCACCATTCTTAAAAAGATAGGCACAACTTCTTTGGGATGCCTGATCTTCATTTTTTGAGCAAATCCCATAGAATTCAAACGACGAGATAACTCAACCATACTGAGAATTGTGCAAGCCTTACTGATACCTATTCCATTAATCTCAGAAAGACTTGCCATTGTCATCTCACCTAAGCCCATCAAACCCTTACTTTGAATCAGTACTTCTTGGGCTAAGTCAATGACATTTTTCTCTTTTGTGCCACTCTGAAGTAAAATCGCTAAAAGTTCACTATCACTTAGCGTATTTTCTCCAAAAAGCAATAGTTTTTCTCGTGGTCTAAGCTCTTCTGGCAAGGCTTTTATGTTTTGTTTCATCACAGTCTATCTCCTCTAGTCAGATAAAAAGATAAATGCTATACTTTCCTGATACCATAAATTTTTAGGAGTTGAGTAAAATTAAACACTTACATCCAGATGTTAAAAAATTCTTCTTTATTTCTTCCCTATTAATTATGCTTTTCTTTGGCGCACTTGGTGGCCTCATTTACTACATTATCATACAAAATGACTTAAGTAATCTATTTCAAACCATCTATAATATCTGTTTTGGACTAATTCTCTTTTTATGCTTTGTTCAGCTTATTTTTAAACCTACCTTAGGGTACCATTATTATCGTTACGAAATAAACGAACCTTTTATCTATACAAAAAAAGGCTATTTCACCATTTCTGAAGCCTACCTCCCTATTGAGCGTCTACAAAAAGTTGAACTCACCTCTAATCCACTTATGCGTCTATTCCATCTAAAATCTATCTTACTAATGAGTGCTGGAAGTAGCCTAACCATAAGTTATCTTAAAAATGATGAGGCAGATTACCTTTCAAAAGAACTCAGCAAAAAAGTCAATCAAGCTATCTTGGAGGTCTAATATGTCTGAAAAGATAATGTTTAAAAATCATCCTCTAATGATCATTAGTGAATTGGGGACAAGTTTTTACCTCATCCTTATCTCTATCATTACCAACTTAGATACTCTAAAAGAAGTCTACTTCAGCATTAAAGAAGGTAACTTTCTTTCTCTTCTCTCCCAAGGCATTTTTTATATTCTAGGGGCTTTTTTACTTGTTTTAGTTATTATCCTCTTTTTCTCTTGGCGTAAATGGTATCTCACTAGCTATATTTTAGAAAAAGATACCTTAACTATGCAAGTCAATCGCTTAAAAAAATCAACACTTGTACTGGCAAAAAAAGATATTTCTAATATTAATCTCAGTCAAAACCTCCTACAGAAAATCTGCGGACTCTATAAAATTTCCCTAAATACCAATACCAGTGTTACAGCCTATAAGACTGATATGCAATTATTTCTTGCACCTAAACAAGCCAATTGGCTAAAAAGTGAACTCAGTACGTTTTCAAACAGTTCAGAAAATCCAACATCTACGGATAATTCAAATCGCTCAATTCTTTATGAAAAAATCTATAGCCAAAAAGAAGTGATTCGCCATACTATTTTAAATACTTCATGGCGTCAACTCATGCTTCCTATTGTTGCCCTAATGATTTTTTTAGCGCAAAAATTTCTCTTTGATACCCTGCCACCAAGTTTTTGGCAATATCTAAATTTAGCCTCAAATGACTATTTGAAGCTTGGCTTTGTCCTTTTAGCCCTATTCCTTTGGGGACAAAGTATGGTATCAACCTATCTCTCAACAGCTCGCTTTTCCATTAAACGTACAGAAAATGCTATTTTACTCACACATGGTCTAATCACACATAAAAACTATGCTCTCCCTTTAGAGAAAATCCATGCTATCATCTTACGTCAAGGTTTTCTCGCACGTCTCTTTAATTATGTAAGCGTTGAAGCTGTTAATATTGGGCTAAATGATGAAAAAAACGAAAAACCACATATTCTGCTTCAAGCACCAAAGTCCGAAGTCTTACATACTTTAGCAATTATTTTACCGGAATATTCTCTTGAAGAAAATCTACCAAGACAAATCAAAAAAAGCTTAGTCATCTACTATTTAGAAAAATTACCAGTCTTTCTTATCCTTCTTATATCAGCCCTTTACCTTTTTCAAACCTCTTGGTATTATCCCATTGTTCCGTTACTATGCTACCTTCTAATCAAAAGCTATGCGACTTGGCGTACCAATAGCTTCCTAGCAACAGAAAAGCTCTACACCTTTGTAAAAGGAGATTTTGATAAAACCACTACCCTTATCCTACCTAAACGAATTGAACAAGTATTTTTCTATGCCCCAATCACCAGTCGATATTTCAATCTCTATCGTGCTCAAGTTGCGATTATGGGCTCAGGATCACCTAGTCGATTTGGCTACTATTCAAAAGAAGAATTATCTCCACTAATTGACCTTATGAAAAACAATTAAGCCTCCTTTAAACTAAGGAGGCTTTTCTTATCCCTAATAAGGCTCAACATGCACTAAAATTTCACTGTGTTTACCATAAATGGCTTTGATTTTTTCCCTTATTTTATGCTCCAAGTGATGACTCTCAGCGACACTCATCTCCTTATCCACTAAAATATGCATATCTAAAAATACATTTTGATTCAAGCCTCGTGAACGAATATTATGCACACCTTTAATCTCCTCAAAAGTTTTTACAACCTCCATCACTTCTTCTTCATCGACTTTTTTACTATCTAACAATAAATTAATATTATTTGTTAGTACCTCATAAGCCCCGTAAAAAATAAAGCCAACAACCACAAAACCAACAATCCCGTCAACAATACTAGGCAAACCAAATAGCATCAAAACTAAACCCACTAGTACCCCTATCGTAATGTAACAATCCGATCTTGTATGTTTTGCATCAGAAATCAAAATCGTACTATCTAAGCGCTTTCCTATCCTTGACTCATAGGTACTAATACCAAGATTGACTACTAAGGTTGCTACCATAATCATCACAGCACTCCAAGTAATATTAATCACTTTAGGCTCAAGTACAGTATTTAAACTATTAAGAAAAATACGTCCACCTAAAAAGAGAAGTAAAGCACCTATCACTAAACCAAAAATCGCTTCATACTTGCCATGACCATAAGGGTGCGCTTCATCCTTTGGGCGTTTCGCTAAACTAATCCCTGCCAAACCAACAACATTTCCTAGACCATCACTGATAGAATGTACTCCATCAGAAAAAATACTTTGGCTATCTACAAAAAGACCTAAGGCAATCTTAATGCCAGCTACCAATAAATTAAGCAACAAAATAACGGTTAAGATTTTACTCACTTTTTGATATTGATCCATTGTTTTCTTCCTCCTAAAAAATAAAAAAAGCGTATCACGGTTTATTGTCCCGTGATACGCTCACTGTCTTTCGACCCGACCTCAGATTAACTCCAGTCTGTTCAATAAAGAAATTGTACCATATCAAAATAAGTTAGTCAATGAAATTTAATAAACTTGTTTAGCAACTTTTTTGACAATAGCGTCATAGAATAATGTACTATCTGCATTGAAGTCTACATACTCTGCTTCATATTGTTTGGTTGCATCTAAAATCGTCTTTGCCAAATCATACCTCGTTTCTTGGCTATCCAAACGTGTATTATACTTCATGCGATATTTTTCAATACGGTTGAATTCTTCAGGGCTAAGATGAACTTCCTTAAACTTTTGATAAAGCTCTCCCTCTACCCACTTTTCTCTATCATGATCTTCTAAATCAAACAATTCCACGATTGTTAATGCTAAGCCAAAATTATGGGTTTGTTTAACATTTGGGCTATCAGCATAGGCGATTTCTTTACAAGTTTGAGCACTTGTCATAGAACTCTCAGTCATAAAAAAGAGAATTCCTTTACATTCTGGTGCTTCTAGGGCTTCAAAAATACTAGAATTATAGCCTTTTCCAGTAT
>CALIQN010000063.1 GCA_938044045.1 uncultured Peptococcaceae bacterium | reverse complement strand
AGGATTATATAGACTGACGTCTTGACTTGCTGTTTAATTTTGAGAGAGACACCTATACAGGTGTCTTTTTTGTTTGCGCTTTTGACGATAAAATAAGCCACCCTTAAGGGATGGCTTATTTTATTTATATGCTTTCTTTAGGATTAAGGTATCATAGAATAAAAAAACTACCTTGTACCTTAAGGTTATTTATATTAGCTTGAAATAAGATAATATAGCCTTAAAGGTAAAGTTAGGAGATAGAATGGACATGAAAAAAAGCGAAGCGTTTACTTATCATTTTGTTGTTTTTGTATAGCTTAGTAGTGCTCTACCAGGCTATGCAGATAGTGTATACTTTCAGTATTTTTGCGACAGAAGATGCAGAGTGGACAAAGGATAATACACTGTTTTTTGGTGGAAGTTAAAACCAAAAAGTATAGTGGACTTAAAAAATGCTGTCAATGGACTTTTTTAGAAGAGATGGGCATACTGTCTTTAGCTGTTATGAAGAATCTATCAGATAAAAATAGGCGTTTAGGGAAGGGATATGGTATACTTTTCTAAGGAGAGAGGGAGGTATTGGTTTGGGGTTTTTGTCAGTTATTATTGTAGCGGTAGGCCTTTCCTTGGATGCGATGGCTGTCGCTTTAATCAATAGTGCTTGTTATCGTACGAGTAATTATAAAAGGCTTTGGCTGATGCCTATTTTTTTTGGCTTTTTTCAAAGTCTTATGCCCTTTTTAGGGGCTTTGGTGGGTAATGGCTTATCCTACTTATTGGGTGGTAAAATTAATTTTTTGACCTTTTTTATTTTTTTAGTGTTGGGTGTAAAGATGATTTATGAAGGCTTTCATCAAGGGGATGGGGTTTGCGCTATCGGCACCTTGTCCTATGGGATGCTCTTGAGCCAAAGTGTGGCAACGAGTATTGATGCCTTTGCTATAGGCTTGCTTTTGGTGTCCACCAATACACCACTACCTTATGTGCTGGCAATTGGACTAATCACTTTTGTGCTGGTGAGTCTGGTGATTTATTTTGGTCAAAAGGTAGGACACTATCTTGGTAAACACGCCAGCTTGATTGGGGGCTTAGTGTTTATTATGCTAGGCAGCTATCATTTATTAGACTAGGAGGTAAACATGAATCCTTTAGATAAAAATGCACCGTTGACCTATCTCAGTGTCGGTGAGATGAAAGAAACGGAGCTTATTATTGAAAAGTCTCGTTTTTTAGGCTTTGCTTTTCCTGTTCAAACGATAGAGGAAATTGACGCTCTTCTCTTGGCTTATCGTGAAAAGTATCGCGATGCCAACCATGTGTGCTATGCCTATCGTCTTGGTGCCAGTGGGATAGAGATGAAGGCGAGTGATGATGGGGAGCCATCAGGTACTGCCGGAGTACCGATGTTGGAAGTCTTAAAAAAGGAAAATCTGACTGATACCTTGGTGATTGTCGTACGGTATTTTGGTGGGATTAAGCTTGGTAGTGGGGGGCTGATCCGTGCCTATGGTAAAAGTGCCAAGGAAGCTGTTTTAGCCAGTCAAATTCTTACTTATCAAAAACATTATCCACTTAGTGCCACAGTGGAGTATACTTTTAGTGGTGGGCTTAGCCATTTAATCAAGGAAAAGGACTGGCAACTTGAGGGACAAATTTTTACCGATAAGGTGACCTATCTTTTGGAAGTGCCAGAAGATGGTATAAATGAGGTAGAGGCAACGATTGTCAACTTTACTAAAAATCAAGTGGTGTTTGAGCGAGGTGACCTCGTGTATTTGCCCCTCAGAAAGGATTAAGCGAAGTAATGAGAGAAAAAGAAATTCACGTCATGCAAAATGGCCCTTATCGTGTTATTGGTGGTATCAAGCTTTTTAAAGAATCTTTGGTAAAAAAATCTAATGGCGAGTATGCTTGGGAGGGACGCACCCTTTTAGCAGAAAATAAGGGGGCTTATTACCTTTGTCGTTGTGGCACCTCACAAAAAATGCCATTTTGCGATGGCAGTCATCATGGTATTGATTTTGATGGCACGGAGGAAGCGCCCTTGGATACCTTTAAAACACGTGCCTTTAAACGTGAAGGGCAGGGGCTAGCCCTTTATGATGATGTTGACCTTTGTTCCCTTAGCCGTTTTTGCAATACCTCTTTTGGCAAGGTTTGGCAAACGATAAAAGAAGCCCCTGATGAAGCCAAAAGACAAGCGATTATCAAGGGAGCGATGGAGTGTCCCTCTGGGCGACTTTTGGCAGCAGACTTACTGACTGGGGAAGACTATGAACCAAGCTATGATGAAGTCGAAATTTCTTCTACTCAGGACTTACCAAAAGCTGTCAGTGGTCCTTTGGTCGTAAGGGGTAAAATTCCACTCTATAGCGCTGGTGGCAAGCAGTATGAACTGCGCAATCGCATGACCCTTTGCCGTTGTGGCAAAAGCCAGAATATGCCTTTTTGTGATGCAAGTCACTTGCCTCAAAAGTTTATAGATCATGAACTTTTAGAAGAGTTAAAAAAGTTAGAAAAATAAATTGCACGATTGATAAGAAAATTTCAAGAAAATTGATATTTTAGATTTTAAAGTCAAAAATTGGGGTATTATCTTTATTGTAAGCTAGTACAGCTTGCTGGAGAGTGTATAGACTTATAAGTGTTTTATGGAGGAGAAATAAAAAATGTCAAGATCATTAAAAGAATTAGCAGGAACAAAAACAGAAAAGAACTTACTTGAAGCTTTTGCCGGAGAATCAATGGCAAGAAATAAATACGATTATTATGCATCTCAAGCAAAAAAAGATGGATATGTTCAAATTAGAGACATTTTCCAAGAAACTGCACGCAATGAAATGGAACACGCAAAGTTGTGGTTTAAGTTCCTACACAACAACGAAGTACCAGAAACAGCAACCAACCTAAAAGATGCTGCTGCTGGTGAAAACTTTGAATGGACCAGTATGTATAAGAGAATGGCAGAAGAAGCAAGAGAAGAAGGCTTTGATGTCATTGCTCAACGTTTTGAACACGTTGGTGAAGTAGAAGCACGTCATGAAAAACGTTATTTAGCATTACTTGCTAACATTGAAAATGGCAGTGTATTCAAAAAATCTGAATCAGTGTTGTGGAAATGTTCAAACTGTGGCTTTATCTTTGAAGGCGAAGAAGCTCCAAAGGTTTGCCCTGCTTGTCTCCACCCACAAGCATACTTCCAAGTAGAAGTTAAAAATTATTAATCCGTAGATTAACCGATACTAAAAGCGTAAAAGCTTTTGGTATCGGTTTTTTTTATGTAAGAAAATGCAAGATTATAGCCTGGTGTCTAAGGGATTTTTAAGCTAGGCTTTTCTTATGATATAGGCTTTAGCGTGTATTTATGCTAAAATAAAGTATCTAAATAGTAAGGAGATAGACACCTATGCGAGCAAGTTTAAAATTAGCATTGATTATTATTTTATCGTTTTCTCTTTTTGGCTGTCAAAGTGAGAAAACTGATGTCCATACGGAGATTAAAACAGTGGCTAGTGATAGTGGTGATTGTCAGGATGTTTTAGAAGAGCGTTTAAAAGAAACCCAAATCAAAGAGCCTGATATGGCTTTGGTGGAAAAGCGCCGTGCTCAGCTAGCTAAGACCTTTGCCACAGGTGAGGGTTGTCCAAACTGTGATTCAGGAAGAAAAGACTGAGGTAGGGGATGGGACTACAGTTTGTTCTAATTCATCAACTTGCGCTAAGCAAACAGAAGGCAAAGTCCTACCTTGTCCTAAAAATGGACCGGGAAAAACGTGTACTTGTGGAAAAGAGAATAAGTAGGTAAGTTTTATGATTGTGGTGATTGGTGGCAGTAGTGTAATTGGTCGTGAGATTGTCAGGCATCTTGCCCAAAGAAAGAGCGAGGTCGTAATCTTTACCTATTACACAAAGGAAGAAGAAGCGAAAGGTTTAGCAAGAGCCTTACAAACAGAAGATAAGTTGGTCTTTTGTCAACACCTTGATGGTCGTGATGAGAGAGCTGTTCAAAGTTTTTTTGAAGGGCTAAAGCCGTACGGACAATTAAAAGCCGTCATCCATGTGATGGGTAAAAGTCATTATGGACTTTTACAAGAGATGACTTATATAGAGTGGCAAGAAATCTTAACCACCAATCTTTCTTCGGCTTTTTTGGTCGCCAAGGAAGCCACTAAACGCATGCTCCCTCAAAAAAAGGGGCAACTAATTTTCTTAAGTTCAATTTGGGGCGAGGTAGGTGCAAGTCACGAGGTGGCGTATTCAGCGACTAAAGGTGGCTTAAATGCTATGGTCAAAGCCTTGGCCAAGGAGCTGGCACCTAGTCATATCCTTGTCAATGCTATTAGTCCAGGACCTGTGGATACGCCTATGTTAGATGCCCTGGGTGAGGACAAATCAGAAGTGATTGAGATGATGGCTTTAGGTCGTTTGGTCGCGCCAAGTGATTTGGCAGGTCTCGTTGATTATTTAATAGAGGCACAAATGATAACAGGGCAGATTATTACCATGGATGGTGGTTACTTGAGTTAGGGGGCATTTTCATGAGTGAGTTTCAAAATGAGTTGGGGGAAATCACAATAGATGATGAGGTACTCATTAGTATTATACAAAGGATTATCTCAGAAACAGAAGGTATTGCGCAATTTGGTGGCAATAAGGTTTTGGGTAAATGGGGTGGCAAAGGAATTAAAATTGAGCGTGATGAAAAAGGTAGATTGAGCCTTTTGATTACCCTGGCCCTTTACTATGGTCATCCTATCTTAGAGTTTGCCAATCTTTTGCAAAAGAAAATCAAAGATACCATTACAATGATGACAGAAATAGAGGTTTATGCGGTGGACATACACATTCAAAGTATTGTTTTTCCAACACAAATGACCCATGAAGAGGAGAGCAGTCATGAAAAGAGTTAGTAGAGTCATTTTGTATTTGCTCCTATATGCAAAGACAGAAGGTAATGATAAAGAGACCTTTATCATGGACCTTTTAGAAAAAGAAACTTTTGAAACCTTGGTAGATCCTGGACAGACGTTAACAGTAGAGCACTTACCACAAGAAATTGATACAATCGAGGCGTACAAACAGTTTAGGGATAATATTAGTTCATATTTGAACTATGAGGATAGATTGGCATTAGCAGATTTATATGATACCTTTGAAATGATAAAAGCACAAAAGCTCGTCAAAGATTATGAGAAAGCCCCTGAAGAGTTTAGTGAATCACTAGCAAGAAAGGTTGAGTTATACCTCGCCTATACCAAAGAAAAACTGGTCGCCCAAGAAGAAAAAATTAAAGTAAAATACGATCTTTCTTTGGAGGAAGTGCTTGCCTTAGATGAATTGGCAGAAGAGATCTTAAGTCACAAAGAAGCCATTGATGAAAAAATTGAGGCACAATCAGAAAATTGGAAAATCAAACGTATGTTAAAAGCAGATGTTGCCCTTTTACGTATGGGGATTTATGAGCTTTCCTATCAAGGTGTTGAATTAATTAGTTTGATTGATGATTATATCGAAATTGCCAAGAGTTATAATGGTGAAGAAAGTTATAAATTTATCAATGCGATTTTAGACCATTATTATAAAGAGGTTTTACAATGAGCCAAGAAAGGGAATATCTGACAGTATCTAAGCTCAATGGTTATATCAAAGAAAAATTTAATCAAGATGAGATCTTAAAATCTGTCTACCTTGTGGGAGAACTGTCTAATGTGAAAGAACATAAGGCTTCTGGACATTGGTATTTTACCTTAAAAGATGAAAATGCTTCTATTTCAGCGGTGATGTTTAAGGGACAGGCAATAAAACTTGACTTTAAGCCAGAAAATGGGCTAGCCATTAGGTTGAGAGGTAGGGTTGCCGTCTATGAAAAAACAGGTACCTATCAAGTCTATGTTGAAATTATGAAACCCTTAGGTGAAGGGACTTTGTTGCAACGCTTTGAGGCATTAAAGAAAAAACTGGCCCAAGAGGGTGTGTTTAAGGAAGAAAGGGCAAGACGTGCCTTAAAGCCTTATCCTAAGACCATTGCCATTGTGACCTCTCCTACTGGGGCAGTTATTAGAGATATGGTGTTGACACTAAGGCGACGTGCACCTCAAGTTTCTATTGTCTTAATCCCTGCCAATGTACAAGGTATTCTTGGGGTAGAAAGTATTACCCAAGCCTTAGATCAAGCCTATGCTTTAGAGGGTATTGACGCCATTATTGTTGGTCGTGGCGGTGGTTCGATTGAAGATTTATGGGCGTTTAATGAAGAGGCTGTTGTTCGTAAAATCGCCCTTTCCCCTGCGCCGATTATTAGTGCTGTAGGTCATGAGACAGATACGACCTTAAGTGATTATGCCGCTGATTGGCGTGCAGGTACCCCATCGATTGCCGCTGAAATGGTCGCTAAGGATAATAAGGCAACCTTGACTGAGTTAAATAACAAAAAGGCACAGCTTGCTCAGTTGGCAACAACTATTTTTGTGAACAAAAAAATGCTCCTTCATTCCCATCTTAAGCACAGCCTATTGCTTGAACCAGAACGTTTTTTGGATAGTTATAAGTTAAGCTTAGATACTAAGGTCACCAAGCTAGAAGAAAGCTTGGCAAACTATTTGAAAAAGTGTCAAGAAGATTATGAGCGAAGAGTTGCCAGTCTAGTCAGCTTAAATCCCCTCGCTGTTTTAAATCGAGGGTATACCTATGTCAAAAAGGATGATATGGTGGTGAAATCTGTTAAAGATTTGGCACTAGAGGATAGTTTGAGCCTTTGTTTTGTGGATGGAACGGTTAGGGCACGTATAGAAGAAATTGAGGAAAAGAAAAATGGAAGAAAAATTAACTTTTGAAACAGCACTTTCATCTCTGGATCAAGTCATTGGTGGCTTATCTAAGGGCAATATCCCTCTTGATGAGGCGATAGCCAGTTATAAAAAAGGGATGGAATTGGCAAGTTTTTGTTATAAAGCATTAGAAACTGTTGAGGGCGAGCTTAAAGTCTTACAAGAAAATGAGCTTAAACCCTTTGAAATAGGAGAGTAAGATGAAAAAAGAAACCTTAGCGGCGTATCAAGCGTTAATTGAGGCAAAGCTGGCACTAGCCTTACCCCTTAGCCAAGAGTATGATAAAACCATCCTTGAAGCGATGAATTACAGTCTCTTAGCGGGTGGTAAACGCTTACGCCCAGTTTTGATGATGGCAGCCTGTGAGGCTGTTGGTGGAAAAGCAAAGGACGTTCTTGAGGCAGCAAGTGCCATAGAATGTATTCATTCTTACTCTTTAATTCATGATGATTTGCCGGCAATGGATGATGATGACTTAAGACGTGGTAAGCCGACCAATCACGTGGTGTTTGGTGAAGGAATGGCAATCTTAGCAGGAGATGGTCTTTTAACAGAGGCTTTTGCCCTACTAAGTACTGCCTATCTGAAAAAGGGTGAAGCGGAAAAGGGGCTTCGCTTGGTTGAAGAATTGGCGCTTGCTAGTGGTGTTTTGGGCATGGTAGGCGGTCAGGCAAAAGACTTACTGTCTGAGGGTCAGGCAATTTCTGAAGAAGAAATGCACTACATTCATCAGAAAAAAACAGGTGCTCTTATTCGTGCCAGTGTGCGCATGGGTGCGATTATTGGTAATGCTAGTGAAGAGGCAGTCGAACAATTGAGTCTTTATGGCGAAAAAATAGGGCTAGCGTTTCAAATTACAGATGATATTTTAGACATTGTTGGTGAGACAAAAGATCTTGGTAAGGCTGTGGGCAGTGACGAAAAAAATCATAAGGTCACCTATCCTAGCCTTTATGGCCTAGAACAATCACGTGTTTTAGCCAAAGAAGCTTGTGAAGCAGCAAGAGGCTACTTAAAGGATTTGAGTGGAAATACAAGTGTTTTGGAATATATGATAGATTATATTTTAGCAAGAAAAAAATAACTTGGCATTTAGAGGAGGAAAGATGATGCGTGTAGAAGATTTGAACGAAAATCGTAGGATTCAAGATTTAAGTCTTGTTGAGTTAAGCCTTTTGGCAGAAGATATCAGGAGGCAATTAATCAATACTACCGCTCAAACAGGTGGGCATCTTGCGCCAAATCTTGGCATTGTTGAGTTGACCCTAGCCCTTCACTATGTTTTTGATTTTTCTCATGATGTGATTACTTGGGATGTTGGTCATCAGAGTTATGTTCATAAGCTTTTGACAGGACGTGATAAGGCCTTTTCTACCCTTAGACAATATGAGGGAATTTCTGGCTTTCCTAAGCGTTCGGAAAGTAGCTATGATTATTTCGGTGCAGGACATGCCAGCACTTCTATTTCTGCAGCTACAGGCTTTGCAGTGGCTAGAGATCTCAATAGAGAAGACAAAGAAGTCGTTGCCGTTATTGGTGATGGGGCAATGACTGGAGGCATGGTCTATGAAGCCTTAAATCATGCAGGCCATTTAAAACTCAATATGACCGTTATCCTAAATGATAATGACATGAGTATTGATTCTAATGTTGGTGCGATTTCGGAGTATCTCACCAAGGTGCGTTCAGATCCACACTACTCACGCATGAAAGAAAATATTGATGGCGTTTTTAAAAAAATTCCGACCTTGGGGCCGAGGGTAGCAGAGTTTGCAGACAAGGTAAAAGATTCCATCAAAAGCATGGTCATTTCAGGAGAGTTTTTTGAGGAGCTTGGCTTTAAGTATTTTGGACCAATTAATGGTCATGACTTGCCGGCTTTGATTCAAGTCTTAGAAAATAGCAAAAGTTTTGATCGTCCGGTCTTAATTCATTGCCTGACCAAAAAAGGGAAGGGTTATATCCCTGCAGAACTTCGTCCAGATAAGTTTCATGGGACAGGTGCCTTTCATATTCAAACAGGAGAAAACAAATCAAAGGCAAAGTATCCAAGCTATACCAGTATCTTTGCTAAGACCTTGATTAAGATGGCAAAAGAGGATGAACGCTTGTTAGGTATCACTGCTGCTATGCCTTCTGGAACAGGGATAGGAGAATTTGCTAAAGTTTTCCCAAGACGTTCCTTTGATGTCGGCATTGCTGAAGAGCATGCGACAACTTTGGCGGCTGCCCTTGCCCTAGCGGGAAAAAAGCCAATTTTAGCAATTTATTCTACCTTTATGCAAAGAGGCTTTGATCAACTCATCCATGATTGCGCCTTACAAGAAGCGCCTGTCATTTTGGCTTTGGATCGTGCAGGCTTGGTAGGTGAAGATGGCCCAACCCATCATGGGGTCTTTGATCTTTCTTATTTACGTATGATTCCAAATATGAGTATTATGGCACCAAAAGATGAAAATGAATTACAACACATGTTATACTCTGCCAATCAGTATGAACAACTCGTTGCTCTCCGTTATCCGAGAGGTGAAGGGCAAGGAGTCGTTTTGGATGAGACTTTTAAGGTTCTTCCTTATGGTAAGAGTGAAGTTTTGCACGAGGGGAAAGAGGCAGTTCTTATCGCTGTTGGGACTATGGTCAAAGCAGCCCTTGGCGCAAGAGAGATTTTAGCCCAAGAAGGTTTTGACCTTGGCGTGGTCAATGCACGCTTTGTCAAACCCCTTGATACGGCACTTTTAGACCGATTAATCTCAGAAGGAAAGATGATATTTACCTTAGAAGATAATGTCTTGGCAGGTGGTTTTGGTGCTGGTGTGGGTGAATATCTCCATCACGCTGGCGCAAGTAATACCCTTGTTTCCTTTGGTATAGAAGATGAATTTGTAGAGCATGGCAAGGTAGCATTGTTATATCAAAAGCTTGGTTTAGATGCCGAAGGGCTAGCTAAGCGTATGAAAAAAATATTAAGCAAGTGAGGGATTAGTCTTGGCAAAAGAGAGATTGGATGTGCTTTTAGTTCAAAAAGGATTTACAGAAAGCCGTGAAAAAGCACAAAGATTGATTATGGCTGGGCAAGTCCTTGTTGGCAATGAAAAGATAGACAAGGCAGGGACAAAGGTTGATGAGACGCTGGAAATCAGACTGTTAGGGGATAAAAATCCCTTTGTCAGTCGTGGAGGTCTCAAGCTTCAAAAGGCCTTTGAATGTTTCCCGATTACGATGCTAGACAAAGTAGTCATTGACATAGGTGCCTCAACAGGAGGCTTTGTTGACTGTGCATTGGAGCATGGCGCAAAAAAAGTCTATGCCATTGATGTCGGCTATGGTCAGCTCGCCTGGAAACTGCGTACAGATGAGCGAGTGATCAATATGGAAAAAACCAATGCACGTTATCTCTCTCTTGATGATTTTCCTGAAGCCATGGACTGGGCAACGACAGATGTGTCCTTTATCTCTCTGACAAAAATTTTGCCTGTTGCCTTTGACCTTTTAAAAGAAGAGGGTCAAATGATTGCTTTGATTAAGCCTCAATTTGAAGCAGGTAGAGAACACATCGGCAAAAAAGGCGTGGTGCGTGAACCTAAAGTTCATGAGATGGTACTGGAGAATATGCTGGGTTTTATCAGTGATCTAGGCTTTAAGGTCAGAGGGCTGACCTTTTCACCAATACAAGGCCCTGAGGGCAATATAGAGTATCTGATTTGGTTGGCAAAGATGGGTGAAGATGAAGTTTTAGTCGATGTCAAAGCTTTTGTCCAAGCGACCTTTGCCCATTTTACAAAAGAAAAGGAATAAGATGTTAACAACGACAGATTTATGGATTTTGGCATTTTTGGCAGGAATTGCCCTTACTATTTTTGGGATGAAGTTTTTAAAAAAACATCGTGGACGAAAAAATGTCAAAAAGGGTATTAAGGGAGAGAAGGTTGCTAGAGCCTTATTAAAAAAAGAAGGCTACAAAATTCTGCATGAGCAATTAGAAGATACAGTGGTCATGACCGTGCAGGATAAAGTGCATGAATGCAAGGTAAGAGCAGATTTTTATGTTAAAAAAGGTATGAAAAAATACATTGTAGAAGTGAAAAGTGGTCAAAATGTTAAGGCAATACTTCCAGAGATTAGACGACAACTCTTAGAATATGACCTTGTCTTTCGCCCTGATGGGATGCTTTTTTTAGATACCAATAAGGGGATCTTGGAGGAAGTTATTTTTGATAGACGGACAAAGCGTTTTAGTCTGATGGAAAAAGTGTATTATTTTATTTTGGGTAGCTTATTTGGGGCAGTGATTGCCATAGCAGTCTTAAGATCATTAGTAGTATAAGGAGAACGATGTGCAAAATCAGAAAATAGGGCTATTTATTAATGGACGTGATGAGGTAAAGGCCTTAGCAGAAGAAATTATAGGCGTTTTGCATGAAAAAGGGAAAGTCGCCTACCTCTTGAGGGAGCAGGCAGAAGAACTCAATTTGACAAGTCAAGACTATCTTTTGTCAGAGGTAGATTTTTTGGCACAGATAGAGTTGCTTGTTGTCATTGGTGGTGATGGCACTTTTTTAAAGGCAGCTGAACTGGTACACAAGGTGGGAATTCCTCTTTTGGGGATTAATAAGGGTAGATTAGGCTTTTTGTCTGAGCTTGAGGCAAAAGATTTTTCTCAGGCCTTGGATTGTCTTTTAGTAGGTTCCTATGAATTAGAGGCACGGATGATGATCCATGCCGCCCTCTACCGTGACAATAAGTGTATTGCTGAGGGTGTAGGCTTAAATGACATTACTCTAAATCGTGATCCTATCGAAGTGACCCTTTCTTGTGAGACCTATCTTGCCAAGGAAAAGATAGCTGCTTATCTAGGGGATGGCTTGATTGTGGCAACGCCAACAGGTTCGACAGGCTATTCCTTGTCAGTGGGTGGGCCACTCATCTATCCGGGGACAGATTGTTTTATTATTACGCCAATTGCCCCTCATAGCTTAGGGACACGTCCAGTGATTGTCCCCGCTGAATCAGAAATTAATGTGTACTTGCATGAGATGACGCAAAAGGCTTATCTTTTTTGTGATGGGCGCTTGGTATTTGAACTCAAGGGTCGTGATAGAATTTGTCTCTCACGTGCCAAAGAAGCCATTAACCTCGTTCATCTCAGACCACATCGTTTCTTTGAAACTGTCAGTACAAAGCTATTGTCACACTAGAGGAGAAAATTTATGCTAAATGCACGTCAAAGGAGAATCCTAGAACTCATTGCCGAAGAAGAAATAGGCACGCAAAAAGAACTGGCGGAGCGTCTAGAGGCAGAAAATATTATCGTCACCCAAGCCACTGTTTCTAGAGATATTAAAGCCCTTCAGTTGGTAAAAGTTCGTGTGGGAGAAGATAGGTATCGTTATGCTACGCATGATAATGCAGGCATCACCGATAGCAAATTTCGTTTGATTATGCGAGAATTTATCATGAGCCTTGATTATAGTGAAAATATTATTGTGATTAATACCGCACCAGGCAATGCCAATCCTGTCGCCTATGCTTTAGATCAAGCTGATTGGGAAGAGGTTATAGGGACGATTGCAGGAGATGATACGGTGCTTTTAGTGGTCAAACCCCTAAGTGCAACCAAAGGGATTGTCGATAGGCTAAATACCTATATCAACCATTAGGAGGTGTTTTGTTGTTAGTACAATTAAAAGTGTCAAATTATGCCTTAATTGATGAGATGAGTCTGGATTTTTCTGGTGGTTTTAATGTACTAACAGGAGAAACAGGGGCAGGAAAATCTATCATTGTCGATACCGTCATGTTGCTTTTAGGTGCGAGAGCTAAGGTTGAAGATATCAGAAAAGGTGAAAAAAGTGCCTTGATAGAGGGCGTTTTTGAAGTGCCTGAAACCCATAAAGCCCTTGGCTTTTTAGAAGAGATGGGAATAGAAAAAGAGACAACTCTAATTCTCACTAGAGAACTTCAAGAAACAGGGAAAAATCGTTGTCGAATCAATCATCGTGTTGTGACTTTGGCAGAGTTTAAGAAAGTGGCAAAAAGCTTGGTTACCATTTATGGACAACATGATTACCAAAATATCAGTCGCAAGGAAGGACAGTTGGGCTTACTCGATAGTCTAGGTGACGCAGCATTTCAAAGTCTTCGCCAAGAGGTCGCATCGAACTATCTCGCCTTGCAAAAAACAGCCAAATACTTAAAACGTGAGATAAAACAAAGACAAGATCAAAGTGAGCTTTTAGAAAGACGCAAAGAAGATTTAGAAGCGCTCATACCCTATAAACTTAAAAAAGGTGAGGAGCAAATCAGTCAAAGACGTTTTTTACAATTAAGTCATTTACAAGCCTTAAGAGAAGGTAGTGAAGAGGCCGTTTATCAGCTGTATTCAGGTGATGAGAGCTGTTATAGTAAACTGTATCAAACCATCAGTCGCTTAGAGGTCTTAAGTAAGCGAGATGAACATTTAAGCCAGTATCTCTCTTCTTTAGAAGAAGCGATGATTACCATAGATGAGATTGCCAAAGAATTGTCCTCATATAAAGATGACCTTTCTGTTAATGAGGGAGAGGTTAAAGCTCTAGAAGAACGTCTTGAGCTTTATGATCGTTTAAAGCGGCGCTATAAGATGGATGTGGATACCTTAATTGATGAAATGGCAGTTTGGGAAGAGAGTCTCCTTAGCCTAGAAGATGGCGAAAGTCAAGTAGAAGCCTTAAAAAAAGCCTATCTTGAAGCAAAAGAGAATTATCAAAATAAGGCACTCGCCTTACGTGAGGCAAGGAAAAACCTGGCACAGGCTTTCAGTCAGAAGTTACTTGAGGAGCTTAGTGACCTTTCGATGGAAAAAGCACGTTTTGAGGTGGAATTTTCTGAGAAAAAGTCCAGTAGTGATGGCATTGATGAAATAATCTTCATGCTTTCAGCGAACCCCGGTCTACCTTTGCGTCCTTTGGAAGAGGTTGCCTCAGGTGGGGAAATGAGTCGGCTCATGCTCGCTTTTAAAACAATCCTTACCCAAGATGGTGAGATAGAGACCTTAATTTTTGACGAGATAGACACAGGGATAGGGGGACTTGTCCTAGGACAGGTGGCAAAAAAACTCGCACTTGTAGGTGCACGTCAACAGGTGCTTGTGGTGACTCACGCACCTGCCATTGCTGCCAAGGCAGAGAGCCATTTTTATATTGAAAAACTCGCCAAGGCAGATTCTACGATTACCAGAGTTACGCCACTAGCTACTGAAGCAGCGGTGATAGATGAGCTAGCACGGATGCTAGGGGGTAAGGAAGCTTGGCAAATTGAGCATGCTAAGGCTTTACGAGAGGATAAAAAATAAGCATGGATACAAGTTGTTGTATCCATGCTTATTTTTTAAACGACAGTGTAAAATATTCCGATACCACCCAATACCATAAATAGGATAAGTAGGGTAATAATACCAACAATTGTTAGAGCAATGGCAAGTTGCTTATTCATTGAAATTATCCTTCTAAGTGTAGTATTTTAAAATGAATTATAGGGCAGTAATAAAGGTTAAAAAACCTAAAACCACACCAGTGATATTAGGAATAATAAGGATATAGTCCTTTTTAGGCTCTTTAGTCCAACCATAAATAACCCAGATTAAACAAGAAAAGGCTGCAGTAATAGGTTGCCAAGGCTGCCCTTTCACGCCATTAAGGTTAGCAATAATTTGTGGAATATAGGTGATAAAAACAAAAACACCAATAAAGGCGCCAATAGAGCCTACGATAGTATTAATGTGTTTTTTAGTCAGTTTTTTCTTTGCCATGGTTACCTCCTGCATATGCTTAAATTGATGGGGTAATCATAACACTCTTTTAGCGAGAAGTCTATAGACAAGTAAAAAATGATAAAATCAGGACATAAAAAGCAAATTAAGTAAAATGGTATAATAAATGAGTACTAGAAGAGTGTTTTAACGATATAAGATGGCTCTTTTAAGGTTTAACCAAGGTATTTATCATAAGCCCAACGTGTGGCATTGGTACCAATCACATGGATGATGCCACAGTACTGACAGTGATTTTTTAAGATGACTTTTTGCATAGGAACATTGTCTGCATGGGTATCAATCCGTAGCCAGTGCCTATTGTTTTTTAAAATGAGCTTTTCTGCAAAATGAATACAACGAGAGGCATAGCCTTTACCCATGGCATCACTGGCCACAGCGATACGGTGAATGACCCCATAAGGGGCATTGGCGTGCCAGTTACCCTCAATGATGGCATAACTAGGATCACAACGCAAAGAGAGATGAAAGGTTGCGAGAATGCCTTTTTCCTCATCATAGAGCAGATAACCATAACCATTGGCAATATCTGCCAGAATGTCTCGTTCTCCTGGATAGCCATTGGTCCACTGATTGGCATTGCCACTTTGTCGCATAAAATCACGTGAGGATTCATAGATTGCTAAGATAGCTGGAATATCTTGGTGAGTCGCAAGACGTAGTTTTGCCATAAATTAACCTCCTTAAAAAACATATAATAATAAATGATATTTATAGTATAACTAAAATTCTTTGAAAAATAAATTGCTTTTTGCCAAGATGCCAGTTTTGGTTTATAATTGGGAGAGTAAGGTAAATTTTGTAAAAGAAAAAGAGGGAGAAATATGGACATTTGGTCAATTTTAGAAAACAAAATTAAAGGGAAAAACATCACCATTGTTTATCCAGAAAGCAATGATGAACGTATTTTAGGTGCAGCAGCACGTCATGCTAAAGATGGACTTCTCGTGCCAGTTTTAGTAGGTGAAGTAGAAGCAACCAAGGCTTTAGCAAAAGAAAAAGGTATTGATCTTGGCGATATTGAAATTATCGATCCTAAGACCTATGCTGATTTTGATACTATGGTGGCAAGCTTTGTCGAACGTCGTAAAGGTAAAGTAGACGAAGAAAAAGCACGTACTATGCTACTTGATCCAAACTACTTTGGCACTATGCTTGTTTATATGGGTAAGGCAGATGGTATGGTCAGCGGAGCTGTCCATTCTACAGGGGACACTGTTAGACCAGCTTTACAAATTGTGAAGATGGCACCTGGTGCTTCTCGTGTTAGTGGCGCAATGGTGATGATCAAGGGTGAAGAACGCTACCTTTTTAGTGATGTGGCAATCAATATCACTACAGATGCGCAAGCAATGGGCGAGATTGCTGTTGTCAGTGCAGCAACTGCAAAAACCTTTGGCATTGATCCTAAGGTTGCCTTGCTTTCATTCTCAACTATGGGTTCTGCTGTTTCTCCAGAAAGCACCAAGGTGGCTGAAGCGACTGAAATTGCAAAAAATCTTGCACCAGAACTTGCCCTTGATGGGGAATTACAATTTGATGCTGCCTTTGTTGAAAAAGTAGCCAAACAAAAAGCACCAAATTCTACAGTGGCTGGTCATGCCAATGTTTTCATTTTCCCAAGTCTTGAAGCAGGTAATATTGGCTATAAGATTGCGCAACGCTTAGGTGGTTTTGAAGCCTTAGGCCCAATCTTGCAAGGTTTGGCAAAACCGATCAACGACCTTTCTCGTGGTTGTAATGAAGAAGATGCTTACCGCTTAGCAATTATTACTGCAGCACAAGCAAGCGAGGCTTAATGAGGTTTTTTAGTATATCAGAAGGCACAATAGGGTTTCCTCTTTTTGGAGGCTTTCACTTGGCTTGGCTCATTGGGCTAGTGCTTTTTGGACTCTTCGCCTATAAACCTTTTAAACAGGAAAAACGCTTTTTTATTATCTTGCCATTAATCCCTGTAGCATTAAAGATAATAAGGGTATCTGCCCTTCTGCTCACCAATCAATTTTATAGTTATGATGAGATTCCTTTGCATCTTTGTAATCTTTCCATTGTGGTTTGTGCCGTCTATGCTTTGACAAGATGGAAAGGGCTAGAAAATTATATTTATTTTCTCTCACTGCCAGCGGCTTTGGTGGCCTTGTTTTTTCCAGGCTGGGGCAACTTACCAACATGGAGTTACTATACCTTTGAGAGCTTTATCTCCCATGGTATTTTAGTGATTTATCCACTCTATCTTTTAAAGATGAAAAAGCTCATCCCCAATCCAAAAGGTTTACCAAAATTATTTTTGGCTTTGCTCGTTGCAGCCATACCGATTCATTTAATCAATGTCTATTTAGGGACAAACTTTTGCTACATCGAGTATCCTTTGGAAGGTACGCCATTAGTCTTTTTTGATGGACTATTTGGCTTACCGTATCAACTTGGCTTAGTCCTAGTCTTACTAGCAGTTTGGACCGTGTGCTATGCCTTATACTTTGCCAAAGAACGTCTAGTTGAGACGAGATTGAGAAAAAGATGTTCTGAAACACGTTAGGTAACTAACGTGTTTTTTTTGTTTCTTTTTGATAAAAAATGTCATCATTTATTTATATTTTAGTTTGACAGAACCGATTGTGTTGTGTTAACCTAACCTTGTTAGTTACAGTTAATATTAATATAAAAGAAAGATGAGCGAGGGACATATGAAGAAGAGGAAAATTATAGCAACAGCGCTAATGGTGGGTATGGTACTCAGTAGCAGCAGTACATATGCAGCAGATTTAGCAAGCTTTAAAGATGCGCCACAAGTAGGCAGTCGTGCCTATGACAGCCTAAATTATGCAGTAGAAAAAGGCTATCTCGTAGGAATTGACGGCGAGTTAAAAGCCGATAAGACACTAAGCAGAGCAGAATTAGCAGCAATCCTAGTCAGAGCCTATGGCAAAGATGCCGTAGCAAGCAACCTAAGTCAGTTTAAAGATGTCAAAAAAGATGCATGGTACTATGAAGACCTAGCAAAAGCATATAGTAAAGGCTATATAAAAGGTAAGAGTACAAGCATGATGGCACCAAATGAAACAGTAAGCCAGTTAGAAGCCCTAGTGATTATTGCGAGAGCATCAGGATATATAGATGGTCGTCAAGAAGATGTAACAGGCATTAATGAAAAAGTACCAACATGGGCAGTCAGTAATATAGGTAGCCTAGTGAAAACAGGTATTATCAAAGCAAATGCCCAAGGAGAATTAAATCTCGGTGCTAAGATGACCAGAGGCAACTTTGCAGAAGTGATTTATCAAATAGAAAAGAGAATTGCCTCCAAAAGCCAAGAAGAGCATGCTAAGAATGCCAAAAAAGGTGATACCAATAACCCATTAGATGAGAACGGTAAAAACCCATATCTTCCTGCACCAGGCTCTAGTAGTTCAGGAAGCACTACTTCATCCTCACAAAGCCTCACATGGTATTATGGAGATGCCAATGTAGATCAAAGATACTATCCATCTAATACAGGTGACGCCTTTATCCATCCACCATTTTTTAATGCACATATAGGCATTGGTGTAGATGAAAATGGCATTATTAGGGAAATTGTAGACAATGACACTGCAAGACGTTCAGGCAATGAAGCTTTTTGGAATAATAAACAAAAATCTTATTGGGTAATTTCCAAAAAGAAATTTAATAATTTTATAGGCAAGAACCTAGAACAAGTAAAAGCAATGCGCATGGGACATGGTGGAGCAGATATCATCAGTGGAGCGACCTCAAATGGACTCGCCTTACAAGAAGCGATTATTAATGCTTTAGAGAAGAAAAATACCGATAAAGAAGCCATCTTAGGGAAGAAAGTTCTACCAAATGGCGCTAAGCTTACAGCTCAAACACCAGTAACAATTGGTAATGATACAAAGATAAGCTTTACAAGTAGTTTGCCAACAGACTTTGATCTTAGGTTGCATAGTGTGAGATATGGTAGTACCAATGAAGAAGTTCTAGCAGATAGCGACTATACTTGGGATAGTACCAGTAAAACATTAACATTAAAAGCACCTAAAGCAGGGAAATACTTTGTTAATATTGTTGATGCTAGCGGAAAATGGCGTTCACCAAATTTTGAGAGTGGTGGAGGCATCAACTACCCATACACCATAGTAGAAGCAAGTGCAAGTAATAAGGTGATGAGCTTTAATACAAATCACCAATTACAAACAGCAGCTGGACAAATGGACAATATTTACAAAAATATCGATGAAGTACTTGTTACTGAACTAGATAGAGATGGCAATGTCGTTATGGTAGAGCGTACCAATAGACAAGGGCAAAAAGTAACTGTGCCAAATACTGTTGAAATTGAACCTTATGGACACCATGGTAATATTAATACAAGCTTTGATATTATCAGTCCAACAGGTCAATTAAATCTCGATGCAACAAACCGTGGAAAGAAAATATTTGAAGACAATAAACGTTTCCGCGTAGAAGTGAAAATTCATGGCTATGGTGAAGTACAAACAGAAGTCAATAATTTACCAAATCCACCAAGTCCACAACCCCAACCACAAACAAAAGCAGATCAGTTTAAAGCAGAAATGGGCAACATCCCAACCCTAAAAACAAGCATAGAAACTGATAAGCTAGTCTTAGAAGCAGAAGAGAAATCAAAGATTACAGCAGATAGAGTTGCTAAAGCCCTAGATACAGAAGGTAAAAGATCAACCTACGGTTATATAGACGTTAGCATTAAGACAAACGTAGACAGAAGTAGCATAGGACAAAAAGAAGCAGTCGCAACCTTGAAGTTCAATGATAACAGTGAATTAGAAGTCAAAATACCAGTAGAAGTGGAAGGCTTACCAGTCGTCTATCTTCATACATCAATTAAGCTAAGCAGTGCGCTAAGTGGAAGAGAATATGAAGTAGGGGAGAACCTCGACTTAAATGGTATGAAAGTGTTGGTACCATTTGCAAAAGAATTAAAAGCAGACGGTACATGGGATGCAGCTGCCGCCGCTCAATTAGTCTATGTAGAATACAAAGATTTAGGTGTAGCTGACATTAAAGTTGTAAAGAAGGGGACAACAACAGAATTTGTCAATAATAGCCCAATCACAGCAGACATGATAGAAGACGGAAAAATTGCCCTAGAAGTGTACAAAGAAAATATTGTTTCTACTGATTCAGAGGCCAAGAACCGCCAACCAATCAAAGGATTAAAGGCTAAAGCAACTGCGCC
>CALIQN010000062.1 GCA_938044045.1 uncultured Peptococcaceae bacterium | reverse complement strand
ACTACTCAACGCTGTACTTGCCGGGGCTCTGCTTGAGATAGTGGCATCCAAATAAATATCTGTTCTTGATTTAATAGCATTCACGCTCGCTTGACTTGCTTTGCTTGCTAAAGCTGTATTGATTTGATTGGCAGTATTCGCTACAGCATCAACAGTATTCTGATTGGCCTTTGTCGCTAGTGTTGTATTTGTTTGATTGACCTTGGTCTCTACAGTGTCTATCTTGCTTGTTAGTGTGCTAGCAATGTTGTTGAGGTCTTGCCCTACTTTATTCACTGTTACTTGACTGGACTTTGTGCCAACATCTTGTTTTAATGCGTCTATTTTGTTGCTTAGGTTGCCAAGGGCGATGTTGGGGTTGTTGCCTTGACTGGATGAGATAAGGCGGTCGATTGTTGTTTTTAATGTGTCAATTTTCGCCAAAATCTCGTCTTTAGCACTTTCTATAAATGGGATCATTAAACCACCTCGCTTTCCCAGTTATTGCCTATTTTATTCAATCTGAAAGTTCTGTTTAAATCGTTTACTTGTACATTAATAGTCCAACCATTACCATTTTTTGTGCTAACTCTTTTCGCAAATACATTTTCTTTACTCGTGCCGACAATTTCAGTATAGACGTCTCCTGCTTTTTCGTAAAAATAACGTAAGTTCCTTAAAAGCGCTAACATTGTCAAATCGCTAAATGCTATCAGCCTAGCAAAATTATCAATTGTAATATTGTCATCAACAAAGTCCGCACGCTTGACATATTCATTTCCTTGCCAAGCGTTGAGGCCTAAAAAATGCGTCTTTTCTTGTGCTGGCATATTCTACTCCTTGTATAATTCTAATTCTTGCCATTTAAGGTTCAAAGCGTCCCAGGCGTTCCATGTCTTGTTATAACTATCAAATTCATCCCAAGTGAAATAGGTGAATATATACTCGATAGCGATGTGTGCGGGCATAATTTCACGCAAAGCATGCTCAAAATCAAGCAAATTAGGCGGTTTTCCTCTGACAGAAATAAATTTGATTTTGACAATATAAGGTGTATTAACACTCTCTATTACCTCTATATCGCCATTTTCAAATGAATTCGCTAAGTTCCTGATAAAAGCTGGCGTAGTTACTCCGCTACCTCTTAATTTTGCCAAAATCACACTTTTACGCTGTGAAAGCGGCTTGGCGTCATCGGTTGACACGCCAAATTCAAATTCTAGTCTTGCAACTGTTTCAGCATCCGCATACGTTATTGAGCTGTTACCAATCATGGCTTCAATACGTTCATCAAGCTTATATAGTTCTTGTTCTTCTGCCAAAAAAAGCTCATCTACTTCTAGAATTTGAGCGATTCGCTTATGCACTTTGACCGCTAATTTTCTAATCATATCGGCAACACTCCCGACCCTACAATGCCGTTGGCAATATCGCTTGATGCATCATACTCACCCTCGTAAGTGCCATTAAATGTCGTACTATTAAAAATCAATATTTCTTCTGCACCAATTTCAAGTGTATCTGTTTTACCATTGATTTTAAGATCAGAATAATCAAGTACACCCACAACTGACATGATTAAATGACCGACTTGCGCCATGCTTAGCGTTGTTGTCTCGCTATACGCTAATGCAGCAATGTAATTGTAGATAACTCTGCGCACATTTCTTCTGACTTCGTCAGCTGTAACAGCACTAGACAATGTTAGCGTTGCACTGATGTTAACCGCTTTTTCTGTTGCGGTTGATACAGTCACCAAGGCACCTACAGGTGCTTGTCCTGCACCTGTTCGGCTAACAGGGTCTATATACGCCTGTACCTTTTGCATTAGCTCGCTTGTTGCTTTGCGATTATCACCGCCTAAAATCGACACTTTAACAGTGCCAGCGCCATTCCAAAGCGGGAAAACCTTAACTTTCCCGACGCCATCGACTGATGACGCCCAAATTTTGTAGTGATTAGCGTTCCCGCTAGTGATGGGATTGCGTATTTTTTGATAGACCCTTGAGCGCAACTCGTCATCTGTCTCTAAATCACTGCCACCACTTAATGGCATCTCATTAATTACACTTTGAACGCCATTGATCTCTGTTTCAAGCTTATTGATCACACCAGCTTGAACATTCCCCGCTGCGCCTGCTTCTAATGCTTCAATCTCGACAATAGCCTGCCCGCCAATAATTCTGCTTGTATTTATAACGCTGTAGCGTCCCGCACCAGTCAAGATAGTGCCAGCGGGAATAGTCACGCCATCAGAACCTTTTATAACGGCTCTACCAGTTGCAAAGGTGGCACTTTTTCGTGTGATTCCATAGTCTGACGCTCTCATATCAAGAAAAGCATCTGTTGCACTAGAAAGTGCATAATTACCCTCGACATACTTAATATAAGCATAAGCAATATTAAATTCTTGTGCTACAGCGCGCAGGTTAGTCATCGTGAAAAAGCCTTCTATTAGCGTCTCTTTTGTCTTAATAGCATTTGTTAATCGCTCTAAAATATCACTAAATGTATACAACTGTTTCAACCCACCCCTCATCGTAAATACTTGAGACACGAACATCAATTTTTAACTTATCGTCTATCAACTCCATCTCTATCGCTTCAACAGCCTTGATATATGGGCAAATCATGAGCATTTCAGTAATGTAGCGCTTAACCTCTTCTTGCTTAGCACTATTAGAAAAGGGATAGCCTACTGTCTCATAGATTTGCGTGCCGTACTGATCGCTATTTGCATCATATAAATAGCGCTCATTGACAAAAGACCAATATATCCATTGTTTTAATGCTTCATTACCCTCTATCATCAACGGCTTACCATCTTTGTAGATCAAAGCATTTGCCTTATAGTCATAAGCCCATGCGCAGAGAAGCGGCAAATCATTGTTATCTAAAATATCAACCACATCATTATCGAGTGTGTCTGGCAACCATCCCATACTATAACCTCCTTAATCTACATAAAATAATGAATTCATTGCCGTTACTAATTTCAACCACTGCCAGCAGATCGCCAACCTTATACTTAGTATCAATTAAAGCTTTTTGTACTTTTGCTCTACTAGCACTTAATGTACCGCTTTCTTCACCAATATTGGCACTGTTTAGCGTTGTTTGCTCGCCCTCAATATCGCCATAAACCTCTGCTTCATACATTTGCCAATCACTGCTACTATACTCGCATTGACCGACTTTCAACTTAAAAGGCTGTGTATCTGACACAGTCGCCAAACGCACAGCCCCATTCACAATAGTATTAATATTTACACCATCGCTTTTTAGGCGATTGGCAAGTTTGTAATAAGCGCTATCGTTCATGCTATCACCTACCAATCAAAGGCCCTGGATAAATACCAGCTTCTAGATTACTCAATGGCAAAATCTCAAAATGTAAATGAGGGCCAGAACCAACACCAGTATTTCCGCTATAAGCGACAAGCGAACCTTTAGAGACATAATCACCTACAGACACTAAGATACGTGATAAATGTGCATAACGTGTTTGATAGCCTGTACTATGATTGATAAAAATGACATTGCCATAACTACCCATCCAGCCAGCATAAACAACTTTACCACCATCTGCTGCTACAAGGGGGGTACCAGTCCAACAACCAATATCAATAGCATTACCATGATAATGCGCACGCTGCGTAACAGGTCCGACGCCACGCGTTGGATCCATCCACCTGCCAGTCGCCTTGCCAGTGCCTTTGATTGCACCGCGTCCTCTTCTCTTACCGCCTACTGTCATTCCATTATCGTCTTGACGTTCTATAACCACCTTAGTGACTGTACGCTTCCCGCCTTTGTAAACTGTTAATTCACGTTTACCAAAGCCGACCGCTTCGTCATGACTGTCAAAATAAACGCCAATAGCTTTCTCACCTAGCCCAATGGTTTGATCAGTAGCAACATAATTGCCGCCACTCGGCAAAGATTTAAAGTGTGGAATGTAAAACGTTTGCGCTTTTAACGCGTTTTGATGTACCGCTACAGATTTAAATTTCTGCCTTTTTTTGCCTTTGATAGGTTGTACAATGCTTTTACAAATATCACAAGAACAATAGCCAAATACTGTATATTGCAAAGGTTCGCCGCTGTAGCTCTCGATAAATTCGACATTTTCGTCTTGGTTATCTGTCCCATTCTCAACCTCGTCCATGATATTGTCATAATTTAAGGTAAGCGACATGGTATGGATACCATTCTCATAAGTGTGTTGGTCGCTTTCAATGTACATTAGGGCAGTAAAAAAGTCGCTTTTTAAATTGACTGAATAGCCTGTGACTGCTGACCAGTCACCAATTCCCTCGCAATTGACTTCTACCTTGCCTCTATTGATCTCAATAGCGTCTTTTGTCACTGTATTCTCACGAACACGCTGTATATAACCGTATATCTTCGCTAAATGCTTGTTAAATTTCTTTTCTTTAACCTTGCCCTCGCTATCGGTCAAAATCAAAGCACTGCAAGCTTCTTCGCTAGATTCGCGCAAAGAAATATCTAACAACGTACCAGGCTTTGGCTCGGGTCTAAACATCATAACCAAGGGAATAGTTTTCCCTTTTTCTATCACTGCCAATTTACCATCTTTTAAGACAGGATAATAAGGCTTGCCAGTTATCTGTTTCACCATGCTCCAAACTTGCATCAACGTCTCATAGCCTGTTTTACCTCGACAATTAACGCTAATTTTCATAGTAGTCTTAGGACATTCGCCAAAGGTCACACCTACTTCTTTGCACAAATGTTTGGTGATTTCTTCGGCTGTTTTTTTGATAAAACTTCCCTCGGATACCTCTGACGTCATGAAAAATTTGAGTTTATCATAGGCAATAATTTGCGCATGTGTTTCGCTATGAGATTTTGAAAAGTCCCACACTAAGCCACTAAAAATTATCTTCTTGTTCTCTAGATCAGTGACCCGTAAAGCATCCCCACGTTTAATATCATATCCGCTGTGATGGTCAACCTTTGAGCGCAAAACCTTAGCGTTTAACTCACGTGCTACCGCTCTTAAATCGCCCGATATAGCAATTTTTCCACAAGCTGTGGATATATCTTGCCAACGTGAAGATAAAGCCTTTTTTAGTTCGATTTGCAATTTGCTCACGATTTAGCACCACCTTTTTTTAATGGGATTTTGATTTTTTGACCTTTTTTTAATTTGCGAGGGTCTGAGATATTATTGGCTTTTGCAATCTCTTTCCATTTTGTTCCATCACCTAGATGCTTTTGTGCTAAGTGCCACAATGTATCGTTAGATGATTGGATGGTTACAGTAATAACATTTGCATTTGCATTTTTCTCATTCGGTCGCTCTCTTAAACCTGTTTCAGCTACAACAGGTGCGGGGTTATCAGAAGCAGGCACATTAGAAAAACGATACTCTTCAAGCTCAAGTATATAAGAAATGTGATTGACACCTTTTTCTTTGTAATATTCAAAGCGTTCTATAGACATGGCGAGGTTAAAGACGCCTGTTTGTATCACCCTTATTGGTCTATTAGTACGCTTCCATTTTTTGATCATTTCAACATATTCAAGCGGCTCTTTTAGCTCATCTTTTCCGACAACACAATAGCTATTATGCTCTGCTGGAAAAAAGCTCTCTATCTGTAAGCTAACCAAGCCACGACGACCAA
>CALIQN010000061.1 GCA_938044045.1 uncultured Peptococcaceae bacterium | reverse complement strand
AACGTGGTGAAGAACTTTATGCTTATGATGAACGTTCTGCTATCCGCTTTTCTCATGAAAATCAATCCATTCAAAGTCTCTACAAAAACTTCTTGGATAAGCCTTGCTCCCATTTAGCACATGATATTCTACACACAGATCATGAAGCTTGGGATATGCCAGTTTCTCCAAGACTTGGTCTAAAAGATTATGAAGTTTGCGAACTTTGCCGATAAAAAAAGAAGCCCAAATTGGGCTTCTTTTTTTATCTAATTCTAGCTAACCACCAAGGTAGGAATCTTAGTAATAGTAAGTAGTTTTTTTGTCACACTACCCACAAGCATACGCTTTAGAGAAAGACCTGTGCCTTCAGTTCCTATGATAATTAAACTAACATCATGCTCTCTAGCATAATTATCAATTTCATCAGGTACACCTGAATGACCTACAAGAATTTCTAAAGTCACTCTATCTTGATACTCTCCAAATTCTTCTTTGCACTTTTCTAAAAAAGAAATTTGACTAGCTTTTTCATCATCAAAATTCTTCTTTTCCACTTCACAACCCACACGTACTTGGGAAGTATCTAAATTTGGAATCACTTGTAACAAAGTAACCTTAGCATCAAGAGCTTTTGCCATTTTAACCCCTTCACGAATCGTTGCAAAAGCATGCTCAAAGGAACCATCCAATGGAATCAAAATATGTGACATAATCAACGCCTCCTGTTAATTTAATAAATTATTTTTATTTATTGTATCATACTTTTTACCATTTGTAGAGTCTTTTATTCATTTTTTTCAAAAAAATAAGAAAAATTATATCATTTGACAAATTTTTATAATCATAACATGTTTGATTAGAAAATATTTTAATAAATTATTTTTATTTTTATTAATCAATTAGATCAAAAGCTACTCATAATACTCATAAAAAATCCAGATTCTCTACCATTTTGAGAGAATCTGGATTTTTTATTATCTAACGACTAAGACAGGTATGTCAACACTTGTGAGGACTTTTTTAGCCACACTACCAACAAGTAGACGTCTCATAGCGGACCCTAGTCCTTGAGATCCCATAATGATATAATCAATATCACTCGTTTCTACCATATCGATAATCACACTTGAAATCGGCCCTATCGCGACTTGAACGGAAACTCTATCTTTATCTTCACCAAATTCTTCACGATAAGCTTCTAACATACGCTCACTTTTTTCTTTTTCAGCCTCAATTGCATTTTGCATCATAATTGAACCATTGGTCATCATCTCTCCCTCTGGATGAGATAAAACATAAAGGAGGGTAAATTTAGTCTCCTTAAATGCTTTCGCAAAACTAATCGCTTGTTCAATTGAATGCTTCGATGTTGCTGATCCATCAAGTGGTAGTAAAATGTGTCTCATTGTAATCCATCCTCTCTTTTATAAACGCATCTTAAAATCTTGATACCCAAACTCTTGTAATATCTTAATATCGCCTTCAATGGTCTTTAATGCAATGCTTGGTAAAGGCATGCCATTAAAAGTATTCGTCTTTACCATAGTATATAGTGCCATATCTAAAAAGCTCAACTCTTGTCCAACTTCTAATGGCTTAGAAAAACTATAATCGCCTATAATGTCCCCAGCTAAACAACTCGGTCCTCCAAGACGATAAGTATACTGGTACTCATCTGCTTCGCCACTACCTAAAAGCGGTGGACGATAAGGCATTTCAATGACATCAGGCATATGACAAGTTGCTGATGTATCTAAAATTGCTATATCAATTTCATTGTGCAAAATATCTACTACCCTGCACTCTAGCGAACCTGCATTAAGCACAACTGCCTCACCCGGTTCAATATAAATCTCTAAATGGTATTTTTCCTTAAAGTGACTAATACACTCACACAACAAGTCGAGATTATAATCCTTTCTTGTAATATGATGTCCGCCACCAAAATTGAGCCATTTCATCTGGTGAAGCAACTCACCAAAATCACGTTCAATCACCTCTAAGGTTGCTTTTAATGGCTCAGCATTTTGCTCACAAAGGGTATGAAAATGCAAACCCTCTATCCCCTCAAGATTTTTTCCAACAAAGTCTTTTTTTAAAATACCTAGTCTAGAACCGCTAGCACAGGGGTCATAAATCTCATGACCATCTTGAGTAGAAAATGCCGGATTAATACGCAAGCCACAACTAATATTTCTTGATAATGCTTTTTCTTTATATTTTTCCCACTGGCTAAAAGAATTAAAGCTGATATGATCAACATAAGTCAATAATTCATCAAAAGTATCCTCATCATAACCCGGAGAAAAAACATGGGTTTCTCCACCCATCTCTTCATGACCTAGCCTAGCTTCATAAAGACCACTTGCTGTTGTGCCAGAAAGATACTGTTTGATCAAAGGATAAGTTTGATATATTGAATAAGCCTTTTGTGCCAATAAAATTTTTGCACCTGTCTTATCCATCACATCACGTAAAATCTGACAATTGGCTTGAATTTTTGCTTCATCAATTAAAAAATATGGTGTTTTTAACATTAGTCAACCAACTCTGGATTATGATCTTCTTGCCAAGGTAAGCCCCACTCATTAAGCGCTTCCATAAATGGATCTGGATCAAACTCTTCTATATTAAAGACGCCCTCACCTTTCCAGATACCTTTTATCATAAGCATTGCCCCAATCATTGCAGGTACACCTGTAGTATAACTTACTGCTTGAGAACCAACTTCTTTATAGCATGCTTCATGATCACAGATGTTATAAAGATAATAGGTTTTATCTTTACCATCTTTCTTGCCTCTGAAAATACAACCAATATTAGTTTTGCCCTTGGTGCGTTCTCCTAGGCTTGCTGGATCTGGTAAAACAGCCTTTAAAAATTGAAGTGGAACAATTTCTTTCCCTTCATACATAATTGGCTCAATAGATGTCATACCTACATTTTCAAGACATTTTAAATGCGTTAAATAGCTTTCACCAAAAGTCATAAAGAAACGAATGCGCTTGATTCCTTTGATATGAAGTGCAAGAGACTCAAGCTCTTCATGATGAAGAAGATACATGTCTTTTTCACCAACTTCAGCAAAATGATATTTTCGGTGAATCTCCATGGGCTTTGTCTCTATCCATTTTCCATCTTCCCAGTAGCTACCATTTGCACTAACTTCCCTAATATTAATTTCAGGATTAAAGTTTGTTGCGAAAGGATAACCATGATCTCCACCATTGCAATCTAAGATATCAATGTAATTAATCTCATCAAATTCATGTTTTTGTGCATAAGTAGAGAAAACACTTGTCACACCTGGATCAAAACCACTACCCAAAAGTGCCATAATTCCGGCTTCTTTGAAGCGTTCTCGGTAATCCCACTGCCACTTATACTCAAATTTTGCTGTATCTTCTGGCTCATAATTTGCTGTATCAAGATAGTTGGTCTTTGTTTGTAAACAAGCTTCCATGATAGTCAAATCTTGATAGGGTAGTGCCAAATTCACCACAACATCAGGTTTAAAATCATTGATTAAAGCTACAATGTCTTCAACCTTATCTGCATCTAAAGCGGCTGTCGTCAATTTGGTTTTAGAATGAGACAGCTTTTGCGCAATACTATCACATCTTGATTTTGTACGACTTGCTATTAGGACTTCTTCAAAAACATCACTATTTTGGCACATCTTATGGATTGCTACACTCGCAACACCACCAGCACCAATTACCATCGCTTTTCCCATACTATCCCTCCAATAATTGTCACATTTGTATCAAAACCTTTAACACCTCCATTTTAGCATAGTTGTGTTTATTTATCTAATACTCTTTACCCATAACAGCATAATTATTTTTATGCATGTATCAACGGTAGCTTGTTCGTTATGCTGCCCATAACTGCAAAAAAATCTTCCTCATCAATTTCTTTATTTTGACTTTGTTTTTTTATTAAGTTTTCACTAACTTTTTCAGATAAAACTCCATCTTTTTGCATATCCGCAAAGCTATTATATTTCTTATTCAGAAGTATATTAGCTGTGTGAATCATATCTTCATAACTTAGAAGTGCTTTACTATCAACAAGATTTTGATGAGGATATAGTACCTTAAGAATTTTCAAGCGATCAAATGAAAGCTTATCTTTAGGAATACGCTCCTCTATTCTCGTTACTAAGCCCATAAGATAATTAACATTTACAGTATTTTTCAATCTTTCTTTTTTAAGCATTTGTGAATCAATTAATCCCATATTACGCAAAATCCTAAGTTCTTTTATTGCATAACTTGAATCATAATCATGTTTATAATAGTGTGGATAAGCTTTGAGCGCCACACCATTTCTTTTTAAAATTCTTCTTATCTGATTTGTATATTCAGGTGCGATAACTTCTTTAGTCGAAAGGTTATCTTCTACCATAATTTTTGACATTGCGCCACTCGCTTCAGCTATAGAGATCAACACCGGTACTGTTCTAGCAGAACCATAGGCAATAGAATCCACACTAAGAGACTTACTTACCACAAAAATACCTTCTGCATCTTTTGGCACACATACCCCAGCATCAATACCATAAATAACCTTATCTTGATAACTCACCCCAAACTGTCCTTTAGCATAGGTTTGAACATCCATAGGATAGGAGCCTGAGGCTACAAAGTTTTTACTAAAAATACTATCAAACACGTCTCCAGCACGTAAAGTTGCTTCACCTTTCATATGTCGACTTTCACGAACATAAAATTCTGGTGCAATGGATACAAATTCAGCATTCTCAAACCCAGGACAATTTTTTCTCATAAAAGGTAGTATTTCTGTTTTTATTGCCTTAATACATATCGCTTCAATTGCTTTCTTATCTTCTTTATAAGGGTTAAAATCAAAAATTTGTAAAGCATTAACCAGTACAGTGCCATCATTTTGTCTACCAAGATTAAGTCCTCTAGACTGTAAACGTGGATGTTTTATCTCACACTTAGTCATAATCTCATAGCCCCAAGCAGCATTATCAGTCAAACCAGTATACTCACTACCATCATGTTCCAAAAAATCTCCAACTTTTTTCCAATCTATATTTTTTAGACGATAAACTAATGTTGCTGCTTGATAAACACCCTTTAAACCTAAATCTTCTTTTCCTTCATAAAACTTAGCACCTGCCATTTTAGCAACATCTGCATTTCCAGTAGCATCTATCACTACTTTAGTTGTCAATAGGCTATCAGTATCACCACATTTCACTGACAAAGTGCTTTCTTTTTTAGACTTATCGTATTGAATCCCATTCACTTTTCCAGAAGCTAAAACAACCTCTGTAGAAGATTCCGCCAATAAACTTTTAAAAGCCTCATTAGCTCGCATGATATCAAAAGATTGTCTTTTACCAATCAAGTGATAAAATTTTTCAAAAAATCCTTTATTGATAAAATCTGTATCACGTCCAAAAAGACTAGAGCCTTCTGGCGGACGATTAAAATCAATCATATTTAACTCGCCTAAAGTATATAACCCTCCAACCATGTTACGATTAAAATCTATTAAAAGTGTTGAAAGCCCCTCTTTGCTCGCTGTATAAGCAGCAGCTATTCCTTCTGGGTCACTCCCAACCACAATCACATCATAAGTATCTTTTTGAGGTCTGTCATATGTAATTAAATCATAAATTTTATTTTCTTCATGAATTTTTAAACCCATTACACAAGCACAAACTATACTTACTAGAACAAGGATCAATAATAGTATTCTTTTTTTCATCTCTTACCTCCTTTCGAGTTCTTAAAAAGGGGTGTACAATTATAAATTGCACACCCCCCAAAAATAATTATATTTTAGTCATTAGAATATGGCAAAAGTGCCATTGTTCTAGCACGCTTGATAGCAATAGTCAAAGCACGTTGGTGTTTTGCACAATTGCCTGTAATACGACGTGGAAGAATTTTTCCTCTTTCAGTCGTAAATTTTTTCAAACGATTAATATCTTTATAATCAATTGCTGTATTTTTATCAGCACAATAGTTACAAACTTTCTTACGAGAGCGTCTATTGTTGCGTTCTCTTCTAGCCATGGTCTAAACTCCTTTCTAAAAAGGCAAGTCTTCATCAGCAAAAAATACCTCTTCACCACTAGGCGATGAATTAAAGTCATTTTGAATGCCATTATCAGTAAAGTTATTGTAACTTTCCCTTGGCTGACTAGAGGAATTAGACCCAAGAAACTCAACAGAATTTGCAATGACTTCTGTACGATATTTGCGTACACCATCATTACCTTCATAGCTACGAATTTGAAGCCTACCTTCTACGGCACATTGTCTGCCTTTCGCCAAATATTTGGCAACATTCTCAGCAGGTTTATTCCAAACGACAATGTTGATAAAATCAGCTTCCCTTTCACCACTATTGCTGGTAAAAGGTCTATCTACTGCTAAAGAAAAGTCGCAAACTGCTTTACCAGTTTGTGTATAGCGAATCTCAGGGTCTCTTGTTAATCTACCAATTAAGATTACCTTATTCATTTTCATTACCTTTCTTAATACAAAGAACGACTTATTTTTCTACACGAGTAATCAAATGGCGAATTAAATTTTCGTCAATTTTCATGAGACGATCAACTTCATTGACTGCCTTTGCTTCACCTTTAAAGTTAACTAAAACATAATACCCATCACGATGAGTCTTGTTAATCACATAAGCTAACTTTCTTTTTCCCCATTTATCTACTGAAGTCACTTCAGCACCCTCTTTTGCTAGTAGTGTGTTGTAGCGTTCAACTGTAGCTTGAGTATCTTCTTCGCTAAGATCAGTTTTGATGATGTAAAGAAGTTCATAATCACGCATATTGGCACCTCCTCCCCCCGGACTAATGGCTCTCTATCTAATATTTAAAGAGCAGGGATTACCGATTAAAGATTATATCAGAAAAAACATCACCTGACAAGATATTTTCTTAAAATCCTTGTAAAAATCCTTAAGCATCAAAAGATATCTATTTAATCATAAAAAACTTTCTTACTATAGTCGATGTGATAGTGTTAAAACAAAATAGATAACTAAATTAAACACAATAAATAGATTCAACCCTTCATAGACTAATATCTTAGTCAAAAATAAAAGATTAAAACTAGATATCTGTAATAAAACAAACAAAATCAAGTATAAAGATGTAATGATTTTAAAATAATAACTCTCATTATAGCTCTTACTATAAAATACAACAATCGCATATAAGAAAGCTAAGATGCCTAGTGAAACTATTGGCAAATAATAATTAATCGGCAAAGAAAACTCAAAAGACTCCCAAGCACTTAAACTAAATCCTCTAAAAATTAAGCCTATCAATAGCGATAGAATAGGCAAGAAAGTAATTAATAACAAATAAATTCTTTTAGAAATGTACTTGCTCATAATACGCTCTTTTCATATTGTCTAGACTTAAACCAGTTTTAATTTTTCATGCCAATACGCTGTTTTTTTATCTTGTGCAACTGCTTGAAATAATCTTAAAAGATGACTTGCGTGATTAAAACTATGCTTAAAATGTAAATTAATATCCGCATCTTTTAAGCTCTCTTTGGAGCGAATAGTGACTTTATCTGGATAGAAAAGATAATGAACCTCACTATCACGCCAAGTAATTTCACTATCACCTATCACAAGACAGATTGTTGCCCAATCATTGATTTTCATTTGATGAAGACGTCCGTGACCGGAAGTAATATTACCATAAGAAAATTGCAAAATATCATCTGTCTCATCTAAAAAATAAGAAAAATGCTCTAAAATCAAACGTGCAGGCAAAGAAATATCTTCTATGAGACGACGTTCAAACTCCAGTTTCTCTTTTAAACGCTCTAATCGTTTGATAAAAGAAGTTGAAAGAATTTCATCTTTTGCCATTAATTGCTTTTTTCCAGCCACAACAGCACGCATTAAATCTTCGTATAAAACCAATAAATTTTCATCTTGACGCATTCTATCCATACTATCCCTCCTATCTTACACGCATTTTTGCAGCTTCTAAGGTGTTTTTCAACAGCATTGCTATTGTCATCGGACCAACCCCACCAGGTACAGGTGTCACATAAAAATGCTTGAGTGACTCCTCAAACGCTTGATAATCTACATCTCCACTAACCTTACCTTCAAGATTTCGGTTGATACCCACATCGATAACATAGGCACCTTCTTTTAGCTTATCTGGTTTTAAGAAATCTACTTTCCCTATCGCAACAACAACAATATCTGCATTTTGAAGAAAATCATCAAGATTTTTTGTTTTGGAATGGCATATTGTAACCGTTGCATTGCGATTGGTTAGCATTTGAGCTACAGGTTTTCCAACAATATGACTTCTACCAATCACAACTGCATTCTTACCTGAAAAATCCACTTGCATTGATTCTAATAGTGCAATCACACCCTTTGGAGTACAAGGTTCTAACGCTTTCTCATTTAGTACTAGTCTTGCTATATTTTCTCTACTGAAGCCATCGACATCCTTAGACACAGCAATGGTGTTAATCACTTTTTCTTCATCAATATGAGTAGGCAAAGGCAATTGTACTAAAATACCATCAATAGTATCTTTATGATTTAAATCTTCTATCAAAGAAAGCAATTCTTCTTCTGTGACATCTTCTGCTAAAAGATATTTTTCTGAATAAAAGCCTACTTCCGCACAAGCTTTTTCCTTACTTGCAACATAAAGCTTTGAAGCAGGATTTTCTCCTACTAAAATCACAGCAAGCCCCACTGCCCTATCTAAACCCAAGGTTTCTATTTTTATTTCATTCCTATATTTCTTTGCTAAGCTACTTCCATCAATTTTTATAACAGCCATTGTCTATCTCCTTAATTTAGATTAAGTTAATTTTAACATAGCTCAATACTAAAATCATCTATACTTTCTTCCTCTAGAATTTCTCTCATTAAGATACGATCTTCTTTAGTAAAAGAATATGCCTCCAATAAATCCCTGCGACGTAAAAGTGTTCGCCTCAACGCCTCTTTTTTTTGCCAACGTGCAATATTAGCATGATGTCCACTAAGTAATACTTCTGGCACTTCCATTCCACGAAAAGTACGCGGTCTTGTATACTGTGGATATTCTAACAGTCCTTGATAAAACGAATCCTCTTCATAAGAGGCACTTTCTTTAATCACGCCACCTATCAATCGTGAAACGCTATCAATAATGACCATAGCAGGTAATTCTCCACCTGTTAGTACATAATCTCCTATAGAATATTCCTTGCTCACAAAAGACCTAATGCGTTCATCAAAGCCTTCATAATGCCCACAAATAAAAGCAAGGTGCTTTTTAGTTGAAAGATAATTTGCTTCTTTTTGTGAAAAAGGTATCCCTTGAGGACTCATTAAGATAATCTCCAAGCCATCTTCTTCATAATCTAAATTCGCTTCCAAGGCATTGACAAGAGGCTCTGGTTTTAAAAGCATACCAACACCACCACCACATGGTGTATCATCAACTTTTTTATGTTTATCTTCTGAATATAACCTAAAATCTATAATAGAAATATCTAGTACTTCTTTCTCTTGAGCTTTTCCCAATAAACTTGCATTTAATGCAGAAAACATCTCAGGAAAAAGGGTGAATACTGTCATTTTCATTCCTATCTTAACCCTTCTGGCACAGTAACTTTCATTAAGCCTGACTCAATATTCACTTCCAAAATAACACTCTTAATCGCTGGTAATAAAAGTTCCTTACCATCTTCCAACATAATAATATAAACATCATTACTGCCAGGTTGCATCACATCAGTCAGCTTACCTAGATAAGTGTCTCCCTCATATACACTCAAACCAATTAAATCTTCAATATAGTAGGTATTTTCATGTAAAGGCATTCTATCCTTTTTATCAATTACAATATAATTTCCGATATAATTTTCTGCTTCTGTCATGGTCTCTATACCAACTAGATCCAAGAGTACAAATTTATCTTTATAACGCACTGCTATAATATCAAATTCTTTCATACCATGACGTGTTTGAATGTAGATTTTTTTCAACTTATTATATCGCGTTTGATCATCTGTTAAAGGTAATACTTTCAAGGTTCCATGTACCCCATGGGGCTTGGTAATCTTACCAATTTTTACAAATTTACCCATTTCTAATTTCTGTCACAATATCATCTTTAACAATAACTTCACAATCAAGATTACCAGTAAATGCTTCACCAACCTTAAGTTCAGTGACAAAGTTGCCTTCACCAGCTGGCACTTCAACACCTTCATCCATCACAGCAATTGCCTCTTTAGTTTCTTTAAGTTGATTGATGTAGATGACAATTTTTTCACGTTCTAAATTAAATTGTTGACGCAAAGTATCAAGTTGTGGATGACCTTTAATTGTGAGTTCGGTAATGGTTTTATTCATCTTTTCATCAAAATCAGCTAATTCTTTTTCTAATTTTTCAACTTCTTGGTCAACATCAATCAGTGATTTTTCCTTATATAATGGTGTAACCACTTGCTTATAAGTCACTTTACCCATTACAGTAATTTTATCTAATGTCATTTGTTTCACCTCGTAATTAATATAAAAAACCCAGAAAACTGTATAAAACAGTTTCTGGATTTACTTTAGTCATCTATTTCAACATAGACTCTCTTGTGATTGCGTGCACCTGCAGCTTTCATCACTGTACGAATAGCATTTGCTATTGCGCCTTTTTTGCCGATAATTTTCCCCATATCAGCTGGTGCAACTGTGATTTGTACGGTAGTAGAATGATTGTTCTCCTCTAGCTGAATCTTTACCTTTTGGGGCTCATCAACTAAAGCACAAACAATATGATTGGCTAAATTAGTCATTTTTATTATCCATTCTATTATCTATGTACGCCAGCTTTTTTTAGTAAGCTACGAACAGTATCAGATGGTTGTGCACCTGTGTTAAGCCACTTTTGTGCTTTTTCTACATCAACACGCACTTCAGCTGGAGTAACATTTGGGTTATAGCTACCAATTTCTTCAATAAAGCGACCATCACGTGGAGCACGACTATCAGCTACCACAATACGATAAAAAGGTTTTTTCTTTGCACCCATTCTTTTTAGTCTAATCTTTGTTGCCACACTTATCACCTCCACATTAAAATTTACTTACATCCCAAAGAAAGGCAGTTTGCGTTTTTTACTACCTTTACCTCCGGTTAACTGCGTGAGCTGTTTCATCATAACCTGAGACTGCTCAAACTGTTTTAACAAGCGATTAACCTCTTGGACTTTACGTCCAGAACCTTGAGCAATACGTTTTCTACGACTACCATTAATAATTTTAGGATTATTTCGCTCTTCTTTTGTCATTGAGCGAATAATCGCTTTGCTATAGTCAAGTTCTCTATTATCCAGCTTAATACCCTTCAAACTTTTTTTACTAATGCCAGGAATCATCGCAACAAGTGAGTTTAAATCACCCATATTACTCATCTGCTCAATTTGTGCTAAATAATCATCAAAAGTAAACTGAGACTTCAAAATCTTGTCTTGTAAAGCCTTAGCTTCTTTTTCATTATAAGTTTCTTTTGCCTTATCAATTAAGGTTAGAATATCTCCCATACCAAGAATACGAGACGCCATTCTATCAGGATGGAAAACCTCTAATTGGTCAAGTTTTTCGCCCATACCAACAAACTTGATTGGTTTATTGGTAATCTTTCGAACAGAAAGTGCTGCCCCGCCACGTGTATCACCATCAAGTTTAGTTAAAATAACCCCACTAAGGTCTAACACTTGATTAAAGTTTTCAGCAACATTAACTGCATCTTGACCAGTCATGGAATCAATCACCAAGAGTATCTCTGTTGGTGTTGTCACTTCTTTTATCAAGTTCAATTCTTGCATCAAGGCTTCATCTATATGCAAACGACCAGCTGTATCGATAAGAACGATATCATTACCATGAGTTTTAGCATAAGTCAGTGCATTTTGCGCAATTTTTACAGGATCTTTTTCCTCTTTTTCACTATAAACAGGAAGCCCTGTTTGTTCCCCTAACACTTCTAATTGAGTGATTGCTGCTGGTCTATAGACATCACAAGCTACAAAAAGCGGCTTTTTATTCTGCTTTTTGCTTAGATATAGCCCAAGCTTACCTGTTGTTGTTGTCTTACCTGAACCTTGTAAGCCAACCATCATAATCACTGTAGGTGGTTTTGACGAAATTTCAAGCTTTGCAGCCTCGCCTCCCATAAGTGTTGTAAGTTCTTCATTAACAACACTTATAACCTGTTGTCCTGGCGTTAAGCTTTCTAAAACTTCGCTACCCAAAGCTTTGTCTTTGACATTTGCAACAAACTCTTTTACTACTTTGTAGTTAACATCAGCCTCTAGAAGGGCTAACCTAACCTCTCGAAGTGCAATATTTAGGTCTTCTTCCTGTAACTTACCTTTTTTTCTTAATTTGTCAAAGACGCCTTGTAACCTTTCACTTAAACCATCAAAGGCCATAGGTAACCTCCTCCAACAATTCTTTTACTCCGGTTTTGATTTCTTCATATGAAGTTGCCTGTTCTATAAGTCCTAGTAATGCATTTTCAATGTTGTCTAACCTTTTTGCAAAGCCAAGTTCTTCTTCTAATAATTTTAATTTTTCTTCTGCTCGTCTAAGATGATCGTGAATGCCTTGTCTTGTAATAGCTTCCTGAATAGAAATTTCTGATAATGATAAATCTTCATAATAGTAAAGGAAGAATAACTCCTGTTGCTTTTGTGTCAACATCTTACCATATAAATCAAATAATTTTGCTATATACACACGTTCTTCTAGGTTATTCATCATTACCTCTATCAAGCTTTCTTTTACAACAGGGTCTAGCTTACACGATTAAAAAGTATTTGTCAAGTAATTTTACTTGATAGTTAGCCTTTAACATTTCGAGCGACTAATATATATCTTGCATTATTTAATGCATTATCACATGTTGATAGTGTTAATAATCTAGTAGAATCACCTACTCGTACCTTTTTATCCATTACTGCATAAGCACCAAGCTTTTCATAATAAACCGCAGCATTCTTTTCAGTGGACCAATTAATCCAGGTATGATAAGGGAAAAAATTACCTTGATCGATATCAATATGTGCTAATAAGATAGGCTCATAAACCAACTGCTTTCCATGTTCGGTAGTAAGGACAATAGGATTACTATTAGTGAAAAACTTCTCATTTGTATACTTAACAATATCAGAGAAAGCTTTATGGTTTTCGTTATTATGTCCATAAACTATAATATTGTCTGCACCATCTTTACCTAGCATCACTTCATAGTCTATAAATAAAGCACCATCTTGATTTTCTGCCTTTTTGGCATCATGCGTAAGATAATACTCGTTATCTGTTGTCTGAACCAATGGCTCTGATAAAGAAATATCACTAATTTCCATCCACAACTTAACATCTGGATTATTT
>CALIQN010000060.1 GCA_938044045.1 uncultured Peptococcaceae bacterium | reverse complement strand
AGCTATTTAAAAAACATCTTACCCAACGTGCCTATCGCTCTCCTTTGGTCATCATTGGTATTGGGACGATTTTAGGGACAGTGTCTTCATTTTTAGGTATTGGTGGTGGGCCATTTAACAAGCCCACCATTTATCTCTTACTGGGGCTAACTGCGAAGGGCTCTACTGTGGCATCCCTTTGTATCGTCTTTTTTTCTCAAGCGTCCAATGTCGTGCGAACTTTGTATTTAAATGGGCTGGAACCCTTTGACCTTTCTGTCTTGCCCTATATGATTGCGGGTGCGATTTTAGGGGGATACTTAGGAGGACTTATTATTAACAAAGTTGATGAAAGTTTGTATGATAAGCTTTTTATGGGCGTCTTGATGGTTATTTTAGCCATTAATTTCTTAAATCTCTATCAATATATCGCTAGCTAATTAGGCTCTAATACCTCTTTGAATTGAAATTTTCGTTTAGTTAGGGTATGATGGTGGTATCTGCCAACTAGCTGAATACGAAGGAAAATTTAATATAGGAGGATAGAACGATTAGTAGAATAATAAAAAAAGATGGCGTGAAAATTATTCCCCTAGGTGGACTGGAAGAGATAGGGAAGAATATGACAGCCATCGAATATAAGGACGATATTATCGTCATCGATGCAGGTCTCTCCTTTCCAGGAGAGGATTTATTGGGGGTAGATGTGGTTATCCCTGATATCACTTATTTAATCAACAACAAGGAAAGAGTAAAGGGGATTGTCCTTACTCACGGACATGAAGACCATATAGGTGCACTGCCTTATGTACTTCGTGATTTAAATGTACCAGTCTATGGGACTAGACTGACCATTGGTTTAGTGGAGCCAAAATTAAAAGAAGCCAGAGGCTTAGGCAAGCAAAAGCTTATTGTCGTTAAACCTGGTGATCCTTTTAAAGTTGGTGGCTTTAAGATTGAAATGATTCACACCTGTCACAGTATACCGGATGCCGTCGCAATCGCTGTGCATACACCGCTTGGTATTGTTTTTCATACAGGGGATTTCAAATTTGATCAGACACCAGTGGACGGTCGTGCAACGGATTTCCAAAAAATTGCCGAAGTCTGTAGTAAAGGCGTTTTATTTATGATGGCAGACAGTACCAATGTAATGAATCCTGGTTATAGTCAGTCAGAAAGTGTCATTGGTCAGACTTTTGACACCTTATTCCCTCAGATTAAAGGACGCATTATTTTGGCAACTTTTGCTTCAAATGTACATCGTATTCAGCAAGTGCTAAATGCAGCTTATGCCAATAGACGTAAAGTCGTGGTCACTGGACGCAGTATGTTAAACACGATTAGTGTTGCCAGTGAGCTTGGTTATCTCAAAGTACCAAAGAATATTTTTATCGAACTGGAAGAAATGAGCAATTATACAGAAAGTAAGATTGTCATTCTAACCACAGGCAGTCAAGGGGAACCTATGGCAGCCCTTTCTCGCATGGCGATGAGTGAACATAGGCAGATAAAAATTGGCAAAGGAGATACGGTTTTATTTTCTGCCAATCCAATCCCTGGCAATGAAAAGCTTGTCAGTAAGGTTATTGATATGCTTATTAAACTAGGGGCAGATGTCATCCAAGGGCCAAGTCCTAGAGTACACGTCTCTGGACATGCTTGCCGTGAAGAGCTTAAAATGATGCTCAACCTTGTCAAACCACAATTTTTTATGCCTGCCCATGGGGAATATCGCATGCTCCTTAGCCATGCTAAACTGGCACAAGAGGTTGGTATTCCTAAGGAAAATATCATTATTGCCGATAATGGTAGTGTGGTACAGGCAATGAAGAAAAAAATCAGCATTATAGGCAAGGTACCGAGTGGTAGAGTTTTGATTGATGGTTTGGGTGTTGGTGATGTTGGCTATGTGGTGCTTAGGGATAGAAAACAGCTTTCTCAAGATGGGATCTTGATTGTCGTGGCAACAATCAATCGTTCTACTAGAGAGGTGATTGCTGGTCCTGACATTGTTTCTCGTGGCTTTGTCTATGTTCGTGAGGCAGATGAATTGATGAGTGAGGCAAAGGTCAGGGTTGAGCGCAGTCTATATAAATGTATGGATGAAGGCACGATGGATTGGAGTACCATCAAGACCAGCTTAAGGGATGCTTTGGGAAAATTCCTTTATGAGAAAACACGACGTAAGCCGATGATACTACCAATTATTATGGAAGATACACGTTAACCTCCCTTGTTTTAGGGAGGTTTTTTATTCATAAGTGAGGAGTTAAAGAGATGATGAATGAAGAAATAAAAGTGCCTCAAGGGGGAAATCTCCAAAGGGATAAAGAATATTATATGTTAAGAGCAAGGCTTTTCTTGGGTAGACTGAGCCTTGATGCGTTAAAAACATTGATAGAAGTTGGTAAACCTTATTATGATAGAGTAAGGTTTACCTATCGACAAAATATTCAGCTTTACCAGTTTCCAGCTTCCGTGTTAGAAGAGACGATTGCACGTTTAGAAGCCAAAGGCATGGCATGCAAAGGCCGACTTGGTGATATTGTTGTCAATGCTTTAAGTGGTGAAATGGAGGAAGCCTTTGATGTTTTGCCTTATGCGGAGAAACTTTGGCAATGGTTAAATGACTCTGGACGTTTGGCAGAGTTACCAGGAAAGTTTAAAATGGTCTTTTCTTCAACGGAGAAGGATGAGGGCAATGCGAGCTTTGCTGACTTGGGCTTTTATGCCAAGATGGTAGATGGCAAGCCTTGTTTTGACGTTTATGCCGCTGGAAGCCTTGGGGCAATGCCGATGTTAGGTGTAAAAATAGAAGAAAATTTGCCAGCTGAGGATTTTTTATGTGCCGCTGATAAATTGACACAGTTTTATATTGATTTGTTCGCAGATGTTAAGGTATTTAAAAAACGCTTACGCTTTAAACTTAGAGAGCTAGGCGAGGCGACCTTTAAGTCACGTTATCAAACCTATCACTCAAATGTACCATCTTGCTCTATTGAGGTAAAGGTAAAAGAAAACACCTTTGCCCCAGAAGTAGAGGGGCTCATTTCTTTAAGAAATCATACCTACGGCGTATGCCTCAAGCCAAGTGATGGCGAAGTCTCTTTTAAAGGCTTGGAAACCTTGGCAAATTTTTTAGAGACGTATGCCAAAGAAGCACGTCTGATTGTAGGTTCTCGTCATGAGCTCTATGTTCTAGATTTACCTAGGGAAACTGCTCTAGATCTCTTGGCAAAAAAATATGAGATTTTAACTTTAGAGGACAATAAAAGACAAGCCCTCCAATCTTGTGTGGGAGCAAGTCTTTGCACCTATGGATTTACCAATACTAAGGCGCTCTTAGCCAGTCTGGAAGGTTTAGAAGACTTGCCTAAGCTTGCGATTTCAGGCTGTATGAATGCTTGTCCACAACATCAAATTGCAGAGTTTGGC
>CALIQN010000059.1 GCA_938044045.1 uncultured Peptococcaceae bacterium | reverse complement strand
AGAAACCCCAACGTTGTGGTTTTCGGGGCTTACTTCCACGCTGACGAGCCCGATTCTGCCCCACATATGCATGTTGATTATTACTACGTCAAACGCCAAAACAAGCGAGGTTTGAGCCTCCAGGTGAGTCAGAATGGGGCTTTGAATGAACAAGGGTACTTTCCACGCAAGGAAGATGGCAAGTTTGTTACCCCTCAAACTCAATTTCAGAGAGACAGTCGAGAGTTGCTGCGTTTTGTCAGCAAAGAAAAAGGGCTCGTAGTTGAGGAGCAGAGCGGACAACGAGAGCAACGACAACATTTGGATACTGATCTATTTAAAAAGCAGACCGAACTCAATCGAGTTGAGAAAGAGCTTGCTGACAGAAAACGGGAGCTAGAACAAGCGAGGAAACAAGCTCAAACTCTTGAAAGTCGAGTGGAAAAAGCGAGGTTTGAAAATGAGACTTTGACCAAACAAAATCAGCTTTTAGAGATGGGAGCACCAAAAGAGATGCAACTTGGTATCTTACGTGAGGAAAATGCACGCTTGAAAAGGTCTCTATCGCTTCTTCAGAGAGCTTTTAACGTGGTCGAGAGGGTAGCAAAGGTTGTGACCCTCAAAAGCAGTGGAAGGCTTTGGGATAGGCTCAAAGATAGATTATTTGAAACGTTTGGTAAGCATGATTATGACGAGTTCCAAGAGGTTAGGCATGACCCAGAGTTGTTTGGTAGAGAAAGCAAAACGAAAACTAACGTTGATAGAGATTTTGAACGTTAGCAAGGCTTTATGCCGTGAAAGCTATTGCTGACAAGCTGGCTTAGAGTACGCTAGACAGTGACGAGCCGAAAGGCTTTAGACTTTCGAGCCGACACGTCAGCATGACGAAAGAGCCAGGTTACTTGTTGGCAATAGACCATGGAATAAATCGAGCTAACGATTCATATCGATAAAGTGTTATTTTGCAAGCAAAACTTTTTTCCAAAATACTGTGTACATTGTGCACTTTTGCCTTTTTGACTATATTTAATCCCGATTTAATAACCTTTCGCCTGCTGGATTTGTGGACTTGAGTGAAAACCGCTTGTTGTGCACGTTGTGCAATTGCACAGTAAAAAACGCCTTTTTTCTTGATTTTTATTGTGCACTATACTATAATGTATACGAATATAGAAAGAGGTACATATGAATAATGTAGTGGCACTAAACACGTCCACACCAACCAACGAAGAGCCTAAAAAGCCTAAGTTAAAGAAACGTGTGCGACGTGTTAAAATCATGCAGTATGAATATAACCCTGTAACTGGTGCGTCTTTAAATTTCAATGAAAGCAACGTTCTAAAGGGTTTAGAAACGTTTTCTCATAGAGCGTTGAGATGGGCGTGGGTTTGTCATGATAAAGATGTTGTGACTGAAGCAGATATCAAAGATTCTGTTATTGATGAAGATTTTCGATATAGTGCACAAGATTTGGGCAAGCCAAAAGGAGTGCACTGGCACGTAGTTTTGGATTTGAAAAATCCGGCTATGATTTCGGCAATCGCAAAAGCCTTTGGTGTGCCAGAAAATTTTGTTGAGACAATCGAGGGTAGCACCAAGACTCACGATGGGGTTTTAGATTGTATCTACTATCTCACGCACGAAGACGAGCGACAACAAGAGTACGGGAAACACACTTATTCAAGAGATGAAGTGCACGTTTCGGATTCTGTAATTTGGGAAGCTATTGATGTGCAGAATGAACGTGAAGCCTTGAAAAAAGGTGGTATCAAGGCAGATGTTCGTGTGATGATCGATAAGATTTCTAAAGGTCTAACTTTAACACAAGCCTATAAAGTTGATGAAGTAATGTTTATTGAAAATCGCCAACTTTTCAAGGCAGCACGTCAAGAGTTTTTGAAGAATTCGCCTGCTCCTGCGGTTCGAACGAACTACTTTATCACTGGGGGCGGTGGAACTGGCAAATCGCTTTCAGCGAAAGTGTTTGCTAGGTCTATCCGACCAGACATTGATAATGATGAGGAACTGTTTTTTGTGGTGGGGGACGGAAATGTTCCGTTCGATGGATATGATGGTCAGCCGATTATCATTTGGGACGATTGGCGTGCAATTGATTTACTGGATAAATTCGACCGCAGTTTAATTTGGAAACTGTTCGCTATCAATCCAGAGCGTATTGATGTTAACGTCAAATATGGTAGCACACGCTTAATCAACACGGTAAACATTGTAACTTCTGTTCAATCATATCATGACTTTAATAACGCCCTCTCGGGAGAGTATCGAGACCGAAAAGGTATTATCCATAAGGGAGAAGATAGGGCGCAAGCCTATCGTCGTTTCCCTTTCTTTATTGAGGTAACAAAAGAGGTTTTGATGATTGCCAAAGTCCAAGGATTGAGTGAAGATGAAATGGATTCATACATGCCTTTGATTCGATTTGAAAATAATATGTATGAGTTACAACGTCATCAAGAAAAAGGGCGTAGACTTGATGTCGCAACATATCTAGACAAGCCATTGGAACTGATTAATGATGTAGCCAGCGACTATCAAGGCAAAGGGGATGTTGAGTTAAAACCTCTTGGAACATTTATTGAGTTAGAAGATGTGGAGGATTAAAGATGGCGGTTGATTTTATGAAGCCTGAAGAGGCTGAACAGATTTGTGATGGACTTGATGATGAGGTGTATTCCTTTAATGATATTATTGAGCTAGTAGAAAAATCGATTTTTTTAGAAAACAAAGATACCGATGATGGTTATTACCATGCGCAAGGTCAACTTATCCTTTTAAAAAGGTTAGCAGATTCTATCTATGGGGATGGCAATCATATGGACGAGCTGAATGTCTTGTATGAGCATATTGATCATAAGCTGTCTGATTATTATGAGAGTTTGGGGCTAGAATGTATTGATGATCTGTATGATATGTACGATGTGTAGAGAGCGTTAGCTCTCTTTTTTGTCTGCAATAACGAAGTGGCAGACAATCGCACAGGATTGTGCGAAGTCGGAAGAAGAAAAAACGCTTGACGTTTTTGATGAATCCGAGTCGGTCAGAATGACCGAAGTGGGTGAATTTTTTGGAAAGCGTGAGCGTCAAAAAAGAGGGTGAAACCCTAGCCTCGCAGAGCACAATAAGAAAGGGCTTGCCGTTTCTTGTATTGTGTTACAAACATAACTGCGTATGTTTGACCGTCATCAAGTTTTGGTGTTCTGATTTTTGGTTTGAGAAATCAATCAGTAAATTTATTTTTTCTGACATAATCTAAATGTTGGAGGAAAAAAATTATGGTTAAACCTTACTCAATTTCGTTACACAACGGCACAAAATGGAGCCGACAACATAATGTCCGAGGGGCTGGATTGGCTGAAAAAGAGGCTCATATCGACCCTAATGGCTATCATAAGTCTTTTATTGATGTGTCCCTACGAGAATCTTATTATCAGACCTTTGGACAAGCTGTGCTCGAATACAACGCTAAGCAGACACGTTCAGACCGTCGAATTACGGATTATCTGACTAAAGTCAAAGAAGAGCACAAACGAAGCCCCTCGAAGAAGCCTCATGCGTCCTACGAGATGATTTTGACTATTGGTAACAGAGAACACCATCCGAGCGTTAAAAGGGCTGAGGAGGTCGCTAAAGCATGGTTAGACGAGTTTCAGAAGAGAAACCCCAACGTTGTGGTTTTCGGGGCTTACTTCCACGCTGACGAGCCCGATT
>CALIQN010000058.1 GCA_938044045.1 uncultured Peptococcaceae bacterium | reverse complement strand
TCTTCTATAGAAAAAAGTGGGGTTTTATAACTTTCTTCTGCCACTGCGACAAAAACTTTCCCAAATAACTTTGCTGCCCGCTCTAACACACTCAAATGACCATTAGTTAAAGGATCAAATGTACCTGAATAAACTGCTATTTTCATATTATATCAATTTCTCCACATAATCACTGCGATGAACTAAACGCGCTGCGCTAGCACCTACTAAAGCACAGACAATATCATCAGCAAAAGTATTAACTTTTCCATGTTTACTATCAAGTTCTCTAATTAAACCAAATTTACCCTTGTCCAAATAGCCAAAATTGGTTTGACCAATTGTTCCATATAAATTAGCAATTGATAGTCCTATTACCTCATCTATACCAAATAGAGGCTCATCATTTGCCACTGCTTCTTGTAAAACTGATGGCAAAAGAGATTCCTCAGCCAATTTATCTAATGTTAAACCCGTTAATATTGCATATTGAACCTCTCGCTTACCTAGTATGGCTTGTAAAGTCTCCATACACTCCTCTAATGTTAACTTTGGACAATATTTTAATTGTGTTTCATAAATTAATTCAGCAACACGTTTTAAATCAATGTCTCTTTCTTCAAGTAAATTTAAAATATAACTTTTCACTCTATGTCCTCCTTTAAAACAACAGATTTTTCTCCTAGTTCTGTTTTTAATAGCTCTAATAAAACATCACTAGAAGATACCCAATATTTTTTATCTAATTTAAAAACTTTTCTACTATCCGCATAAAATAAATAAGCAGGTATATTGCCTTTATGATGCTCTAATAAAGATAAAATTGGATATAGTCTTCTGTCATTTTCAGATTTCAAGCGTAGCATTAACTTAAATCGGCTTTCTCTTATAGTATCTAAAACCTCAGATTTTACTAATGGTGAAATGGCTTCAATAAAGATTTTCTTATCATCATCCTGCTCACTATATCTACCTTCGATTAGCACTATACTTCCCTCAGATAAACTTGGTTGTAGTTTTTGTAAATTTTTAGGAAAAACCAACATATCAATTGTACTTGATAAGTCTTCCAATTGGCAGGTTGCCATCATATCACCTTTTTTGGTCGTTTGATATTTTACTTGACGTAAAAGCCCACCCACAACTACTCTTTTATTATGAAGTGTTTCTGTTAATGCTTCTATCGTATGACTTGTTTTATTTTTTAACTCATTAGAATAATCTTCTAAGGGATGTCCACTAACATATACGCCCAAAAGTTCTTTTTCAAAAGCAAGTATCTCATCCTTGCTATATTCTTCAATTTTTGGAATTGGCAACACATCATATGCACTAATATGACTGTTTTCTGCCATATCAAATAAAGACAGCTGGTTACTATTTTTTGACTTTTGAATTGCTTGAGCCATAGAAAAAGCTTCTTCACAAATTGATAATAAAGCTTTTCTTTCTGGATGTATAGATAAAAAGGCACCACTATCAATCAGGTTAGTCAACAACCTTTTATTAATGCCCATTGATAAGTCTATACGATGTAGAAAATCTTGAAAGCTCTCAAATTTTTTATCTCGTCTCGTTTCAACAATATTAGCAACAGGCTGCATTCCAACTCCCTTTATAGCACTTAATCCAAAGCGTATTCCTTCCTTTGTTACTGTAAATCCTAAACCACTTTCATTGATATCAGGTGGTAAAACTGCTATACCCATCTTACGAGTCTCTTCAATATAAAAGCGTAATTTATCATTATTATCAATATATGAATTGAGGGTTTCTGCCATAAATTCTTTTGGATAACGACATTTTAAAAATGCTGTTTGATAAGAAAGCAAGCCATAGGCAGCACTATGACTTTTATTAAATCCATAACCAGCAAAGTACTCAATTAACTCAAAGATACTATCAGAAATTGTTTTATCAATACCATTTTTTTTGGCACCCTCTGCAAATTCTGACTTTAAGTTTGCTATAATCTCTGGTTTTTTCTTACCCATAGCTCTTCTCAACATATCAGCTTGTCCTAAGGTAAAATTTGCTAGTTGGCTAGCGATTTGCATAACTTGTTCTTGATAGAGGATAACGCCATAAGTTGATTTTAAAATTGGTTCCAACAAAGGATGTAAATATTCTATTTTCTTTGCACCATGTTTTCTTTTAATAAAATCATCTACCATACCACTCCCTAAGGGTCCTGGTCGATATAAGGCAACAAGTGCAATAATATCTTCTAAATGAGATGGCTTCAGTTCTTTTAAAATAGCTCGAAGACCACTACTTTCTAACTGAAAAACACCTATTGATTCGCCTTCTGAAAGCATTTTATAGGTCGCTTCATCATCATTTGTCGCCTGATCTAAATCAAGTTTTAAATGATAATTCTGCTCTATTAACTCAAGTGTTTTATTGATCACAGTAAGCGTTCGTAAGCCTAAAAAATCCATTTTTAAAAGACCAATATCTTCAACATCTTCTTTAGCAAACTGCGTAATAACAGCATCATCTGATGTCTTTTGTAATGGCAAATATTCCATCAAAGGTTCTTTAGATATCACCACACCAGCTGCATGGGTACCCGCATGACGAGGTAAACCCTCTAGTTTTCTTGCTGTCTCATATAAAGTGGAAAGTGAAGTATTGGCATTAATTGTCTCTTTTAAGTCTTCTGAAGCTTGCCATGCTTTTTCCAAGGTCATCCCTAATTCATTTGGAATCATTTTACAAATAGCATTAACTGTTGGTAAAGGAATATCCATTACTCTAGCAGCATCACGAATAGCACCTTTTGCACCCATTGTTCCAAAGGTGATAATTTGACATACACGCTCACTACCATATTTTTCCGTCACATAGTCTATCACTTCACCACGACGTTCTACACAAAAATCAATATCAATATCAGGCATACTTACACGTTCTGGATTTAAGAAACGTTCAAACAAAAGTTGATACTTTAGCGGATCAATATCTGTAATTTTAAGTACATAGCTGACCAAACTACCTGCCGCAGATCCTCTACCTGGACCAACATAAATGCCTTTTTTTCTTGCAAAATTGATAAAATCCCAAACAATAAGAAAATAGGCTTCGTAGCCCATAGTATTAATAATCTCTAATTCATAATCTAATCTTTGATAACTCTTATCATCCAAACTTTGGTATCGTTCTTTTAATCCTTGAAGACATAAAGCTCTCAAATAATCTTTTTCTGTCAAAAAATTATCTGGAAGTGTAAAAGCGGGCATATGATTCTTAGAAAAATCAAACTCAAATTCACACATTCGAGCAATCTCACAGGTTTTATCAAGAGCCTTCTGATCCTCTGGCAAAGCTTCTAGCATTTCATCATAACTTTTTAAATAGAATTCATTGCCATCAAAATGCATTCTATCTGTATCAGATAAACGTTTGCCTGTCTGTATACATAACATCACATCTTGTATATTAGCATCTTCCCTTTTAACATAATGATTATCATTTGTTGCCACTAGTTCAATGCCAGTTTCTTCCGCCAAACGCCTTAAACCCTGATTGACAATTAGTTGCTCTCTAATGCCATGATACTGTAATTCTAAGTAATAATTACCTTTTCCAAAAACTTTATTATACCAAAGTGCTGCTTCTAACGCTTTATCATAATCGTCCTTCATTAAATGTCTAGGAAGTTCTCCCCCTAAACAAGCACTCAACGCGATCAGACCTTCATGGTATTTCTCTAGTAATTCCCTATCTACCCTAGGTTTGTAGTAAAATCCTTCAATAGAGGCTAAACTCACCAATTTACATAGATTTTTATAACCTTTTTGATTTTTTACTAAAAGGATCAAGTGATAAGGTTTTTCATCTCTGCCTTGCTCTTTATCAAAACGATTTCTAGCCGCAACATAAACTTCACAACCAATAATTGGTTTAATGCCTTCATCTTTACATGCTTTAAAAAACTCAACAACACCATACATGGTACCATGATCTGTGATGGCTAAAGCAGGCATATTCAATTCCTTAGCACGTTTTACAACCTCACTAATCTTTGCAGCACCATCCAATAAACTATAAGAAGTATGGCTGTGTAAATGGACGAAAGGTTTCATTTCCCCTCCTTAAAACAAAACTTAAAAATAGCTATTTCTCATGTGTTACTAAAAGTACTGTAGCAACCGCCATAACCTTATTATTGGAAATAATTTCAACAAAAACTTGAAATTCACTTTTTCTAAAAGGATAAATCACTGCTTTTGCTTTTATCTCCTCTTCTAAACCAATTGACTCTAATTGGTTTAAAGTAATCTGCATCACTTCAGTCACTAAATCAAATTTAAGCCTAAGCGCAATAATAGAAAGATTAATTGCAATAGTAGAAAGATTACTAGCACTAACTTTCCCATATTCATTTGTCATGAATTCTAAGCTCTTACCACAAATGATAACATTAGGTTCTGTTTCTTTTAAACTGAAACCACTCATTACAGTATTATCAAATGTTTCTCCAAACTGAGGCTGCTTTTGTAAACTTTGTAAAGCCTCTATGATATCTTGACGCGAAACAACACCAACTAATTTTTCCTCATCGACTACAGGTACCAGTTCTATGCTTTCCCAAACCAATAATCGTGCTAAATAACCTACTAAATCTTCTTTCTTGACAGTTAAAGGATTTAAAACCATCACTTCAGAAATAGGCGTACCGTATGATGTATTGGTAATATCTCGAGCCGTTACCAACCCCCTCAGATTCCCTTCATTATCAACAACAGGAAAACGACTATAACCAGTTCGTTTAAATAAATCGTGCCATTGTGAGACAGTATCTGAGATATATAGTGTCCATGGATTTTTTGTCATAATTGCTTCAACACGAATCAGCTCTCGATTCTTCACTTTTTCAAAAATAACCTGATTAATTAGAGAAATTGTTTCAAAAATCTCATGAGGTGTTGAGATTAGTAGTTGTTTACTGATAGTTGCCTTTTTCACCTCATCAACAGTTAATTTTTCATGCCCACAAAGCAGTAGAGGCATTTCTTTCTCAAAAGCATAACTAATAATCGATGTATTGTATTCTGCTATTATTAAAACTTCATTACTTAAATTTTTATATCTTAATTTCTCTGTTCCAGTCGCTACAAAATAGGCTTTAGGTGTTTTCTTTTTTAGATCTATTCCTGAGATAAATCTCCCTTCCAATACTGAAACCAATTCCTCATAGGATAAACTATCTATCGACCTTTCCACATCTGGTTCAATTCTAATGGTTCCTACCTTAGGAATAGAAGACACTAAGCCAAGATTCTCCGCTTCCTTAATTGCTCGATAAACGGTACCCTCACTTATTTTTAAATCTTTTGCCAAACGGCGAACAGAAACTTTTTCTCCAATAGCGAGTGTTTTTATATGATTAATGACCAATTCATGTTTTGTTTTTTGTATAAATGACATCTGTTCACCTCCTAAATACTCACTAACAATTATAACAAAGAAACGTATAAATTCAAATTTATAAACTAAAACACTCCTCAAATGAAATCATAAAACATTTGAGGAGTGTTTTTTAAGTTAGCATAATAAAGGTTCCCATTCTTCCAGTTTCTCCCAACAAACTCTTGCGATGTGAAAAAAATAAATCATTTCGTTTCATTGTTGATAACCTTGCAAGATGAATATTTTCTTTCTTTATGCCAACACTTTGAAGTTGCCATTCATTTGCTAGCCAAATATCAAAATAAGCATGGTTCTCTCTACTTGGCACCAGTAATTCAGTGTACGTTGGATAATGCTGTTTTATCTCTTCTATGACATCTAAGCCAATCTCAAAATCTAATGGTCCAATAGAAGGTCCTATGGCTACAATAATATCCTCAGGACTTGAATCAAATTGACTTATCATTTCTTTAACAACTTTCGCACCTATACCTTTTAAAGTGCCCCGCCAACCCGCATGGACAGCGGCAATTGCTTCTTTCTTAGGATCCAAAATAATTAAAGGTACACAATCCGCATAATTGACAAATAAAGCAATCCCTTTTTTATTTGTAATTAAAGCATCTGCCTCTAGACAGTTTTCTATTTTTTGTAAGAAAGGATTTGCCATGAAATTCTCATCTACACGCACAATTTTATCAGAATGTATTTGTTTAACTGTTGCTACACAGTTTGGGTCAACACTAAATGGACGTAAAAAACGCTTTCTGTTTTCAATAACATCATTTTCATCATCATTCGTATATAAACCAAGATTTAAACTTCTATAAGGGAATTGACTAACACCACCCAATCTTGTAGAAAAGGCATGAAGCACTTTTTCAGTTTGTTTGATTGCTTGTACTTCTAGCCAGATTATTTCTTTATTTTGGCGTATCTGAAACATAAATCGTTCCTCCTAAATTCGAATCTTATTCAAGTCATAGAATTTTTGGTATTCACCACCTAAGCGCATTAATGTATTGTGATCACCATTCTCGATAATTTTTCCTGCTTTAAATATATAGATTGTATCATAATCTTCTAAATGATTAAACTCATGTGTAATTAAAATCTGTGTTTTTCCTTTAGACCACTCTTGAATAAAATTACTTACATCATTCTTTGTCTTTTCATCTAAACCACGATAAGGTTCATCTAAAATCACGATAGAAGGGTTTCTGAGCACCAATCTCGCTAAAGCAAGACGAGTCTTCTCTCCGCCAGAAAGCCCCGTTCCGTTTTCACCAAGTACTTCATCTAATCCATTTTTTA
>CALIQN010000057.1 GCA_938044045.1 uncultured Peptococcaceae bacterium | reverse complement strand
AGTCCTTTTTTATACCTTGATATAATAACTAAAATAAGATATACTTTTAAGATGATTATTTTTTGTTTATAAGGAGTGAGAAAGTATCTATGAACAATAGGGATCTTTACTTAAATACGCACAGTATTTTTAAAAAATATAAAGAAGAATGTAAAAAAAAAGAATGTAAAAAAAACAATTTTTTATTACGTGTTATATATATATCATATATATTGCTTTTTTTTATTATTTTTGCATTCTGTTGCGTTTGGGAGAAAAATACTAAAAATCACCATATTTTTGAAGATATCTTTTGTGAAATAGCTATGGTTGGAATTTGCATATGTATTTTATGTGCTTTTAGATATCATATTGCTTACCTGATTCAAAATAAAAAGTCAGAAGCTTATTTAGATATAACGAACGTATTTAAGAAAGAAGGGATAATTATAACAGAAGAATCTATAAAACACATAAATCGTTTTAATGACGAGATGGTACAGAATATCTTGTATTTAGACCTATCGAAGTTTTTATATAGAGAACCTTATACAACAATTAAAAATATGGGGATATGGTTCTTAGGGATACTTAGTTTTATTATAAGTAATCAGATTTTAACAGAAGGGATTGAGCAATTAGAACTAAATATTTATGCAATGCTGAGTATTTTTTTATTCATATCTATGGAAATTATCACTATTTATGGGATTATCTCTATACTAATTCATATGTTTTTTGATCACATTACATTGACATTATACAAAGAGGCGCTAAAGGATATGGAGTTTCATCTTACAATCAAGGGTGGAAAAACAATGTAACTAAAGGTATCAAGTTATCTAAAAAATGACAATGTGTGAAAGTTGATTGATAAGTTGGAGATTATCTTATATGTTTAAGAGGTGAGGAGATGAGATATTTTGAAAAATAGATTAATGAGTTTTGTGCTTTTATCTGGTTTGCTTTTTAGCTTTTCTCCAGCAGAGGCTAATAACGTTTCTTTGGAGATTAATGGTAAAAGTTATGATAATCAATCACCAACAATTGTCAATGGTCGTGTGTATGTACCAATTAGGGTAATTTCTGAATCCTTGGGTTATGAGGTCTTGTGGGATGGTGCGACACAATCTGTCTTGATTGATTCTAAAGGTATTAACACGACCTTAGATAGTGAGATCAGTATTTATGTCAAGAAAGAAAAACTTGCCTTGAATAATGTGGTGGGACAGCCTTTTATCACTAATGGCACAACCTATATTCCACTAAAAGTAGTTTCAGATGCTCTTGGTGCGCAAATCACTTGGAATAATGAGAGTAAAAAAGTTCCTGTAGCAGCTAAAAAAAATCAAGTGACCTCTAATCAAGTAGCTTCCAATGTTAAACCTTCTGCACCAGTACAATCTGCACCAGTACAAGAAGGCAAGACCCCAGCGATTCTTTCAAAGTCTAGTGTTTCTCTGGAGCAGATTAACAAGTATCTGGATAAAAAAGAAAAGGAAATGCAGGCAAGTGCCAAAAAGACAGGTAAGACCTTTGTGCCATTTCCACAAGATATTGGTCAACTTTACTATACTATCGGACAAAAATATGGTATTGCAGGTGAGTATGCACTAGCTCAAGCAATGCTTGAAACAGGCAATTTTCAATTTGGTAATGAAGTCAAACCTGAACAAAATAACTACTGTGGTTTAGGCGCTATAGGTCGAAAAAATACAAAAGAAGATTTAGAAAAACTTGTTTTTTCTAAGGTTGACCACAATAATGCCTATCTTGTTGTTGGTAATCATGGATGGAATTATCGTACAGTTGCTATCGGTGTAGAGGCTCATATTCAGCATATTTATTCTTATGCGAGTAATCAGCCTTTACCAGAAGGGGCCCTTCTTTATGATGGTAGATTTAGTCATGGCTATCGCGGTAAGGCGAAGTATTGGCATGATTTAAATGGCAAATGGGCTGTACCTGGCAAAGGTTATGGTGAACGTATTACGGCGATTGCACAAGATATCGCTAATCAGTAATTACATTGAATATAGAAAAACACCTATTTATCAATTTGATAAATAGGTGTTTTTTTGTAGACTTTGTTAGCTTTCTAAGAGATTAAAATCCCTTCGATAGCAGTTTTCATTTCATCAACAGTGATGACTCTGCGAGGCTTTTGACCTTTATTGATAAGTGAAGAAAGGCTTGGATGTACCTTAGTTTGGGTTTCACTAGCTAAAATCTCAAGGCTTTTTAAATCATCAAAATCAATTTTTTCTTCAAAAGACAAGGCTTTGGCAACAGCTTCAAAGAATTTATAAGGGTTGGCAGTTGCATCCACAACAACAGTGCCATCAATATTTAAGTTTTTTGTGACATTGACGCCAACAGCAGTATGTGGATCAAGGAGGTAGAAGTCTTCTTCAAAAATCGTTTTGATGGTTTCACTTGTTGTTTCATCATCACAAGAACCAGCAATAATGAGTTCATCAATTTTAGCCTTAGTCTCGGCATCAATAGTAAATGTGCCAGAGGTAGAGAGATCTTTCATATAGCCATTAACTTTTTCACTATCTTTTCCTGTGACTAAATAGAGGAAACGTTCAAGGTTGCTTGAGATTAGGATGTCCATAGAAGGGCTGATTGTTTTTAAGAAGGCTCTATTTTTATTATAGATACCTGTTGCAAAAAAGTCTTTTAAAACATCGTTAGCATTGGAAGCACAAATAAGCTTATCAATAGGTAGGCCCATTTCTTTAGCATAGTAAGCTGCTAAGATATTGCCAAAATTTCCTGTAGGTACAGTAAAACTGACCTTATCACCATATTTAATCTGTTCTCTACGCACCATTTGGAAATAAGCACTAAAATAGTAAACAATTTGTGGCAATAAACGGCCCCAGTTTATTGAGTTGGCTGAAGATAGTTGATAGCCCAAAGAAGCAATATTTTGAGCAAAATCATCATCTGCAAAAATAGTCTTTACTGCGCTTTGGCAATCATCAAAGTTACCTTCTACAGCTAAAACATGCGTATTGGTACCATCAGTTGTTAACATTTGTAATTCTTGGACTTGGCTAACGCCACCATTAGGATAAAAAACAATAATCTTAGTATTGTCTACGTTTTTGAAGCCTTCTAAGGCAGCTTTACCGGTATCTCCAGAAGTAGCGACTAAGATAAGTATCTTTTTATCTGTACCACTTTTTTTGATTGCTTGTACAAGGAGATGAGGTGTGAGTTGCAATGCCATATCCTTAAATGCTGCTGTAGGGCCATGCCAAAGCTCAAGAATATAGAGATTTTCTTCCAGTTTTACAACTGGTGCGATATCCTCTGTATCAAAACTTGGAGTACGATAAGCACTATCTACAGCTTGTGCAATTTCTTCTTCATTAAAATCATCAAGATAAAGATTAAGTATCCATTTCGCAAGTGAATTGTAATTTAAGTCTACTTTTTCTTTTAATTCGTCTAAAGTAAAGTGTGGTATTTCATCAGGTAGATAGAGACCTCCTTTAGGTACCATACCATTCAAAATAGCGACAGAGGCAGAAACCTTCTGGCTATTTCCTCTTGTACTGATGTAGTTCATGTCAACTCTCCTTATTAGATAAACCAATTTTTCTTAAAACCAGTTTATAGCCATCTGCACCGTAATTCAAGCATTTTTTAACTCGACTAATTGTAGCAGTGCTAGCACCTGTTTCCAGTGCGATAGAGGTATAAGTTTCTTCGTTAGCTAGTCTCTTAACGACAGCAAAGCGCTGTGAGATTGCCTGTAATTCAGAAATGGTACAGACATCTTCAAAAAAACGATAGTATTCCTCTCTAGTTTCTAAGTAACTTAATGCTTCAAAAAAATCGTCAATCATGGGGTTCTCAAATTTTGATTGATACATAGTAGGCTCCTTTTAGACATTAAAGGGTTAAATTATAGTCATCTTACTTTAAAATAGTAGGCGTGTCAAATAGAATTGACAGGGATTTTTACTTTTTATAAATTATAGGGCATAATGCTTCTATTCTTTCACAAAAAGAAGGTCTGAGCGCAAAAAAAAGAGATGTGTAGGCTGCAAGAAACAATGATGTAACAAAAAAGCATGTCGTTTTAAAATATAACAAATAAAATATGGAAAAATATTAAATATGTGGTTTAGATCTAAATAGGATGAGTTTTGTCATATATTTGATAACATTGAAATTACTTAAAACAACTTAGTTAAATTATGGAAAATAATATGTAATTTGTAAGAAAGCTGTGGTAGAATTTCATCTAAATATTTTTTAATAAGGAGGAAGATTTATTTGAAGCAAATTTTGAAACGATGG
>CALIQN010000056.1 GCA_938044045.1 uncultured Peptococcaceae bacterium | reverse complement strand
AGAAAATACAATATTTTCTATCTTTTTAAACGACACAAATCCCAGTATTAAGGCATTTTTCGTCTTTTTTGGTTTTAATTATTAATCTTTTTACCTCTTATAATAAATACTAATTTAACAATTGCAACCTTTCTCTTTTTACCTTTACCCTCATTATTGACAGGACCTTTCTTATCTATTATAGTGGTTCTATCCTTGTATTAAGGAATTTAATCCACTAACTGTAGACTACAAAAGGAATTGGGTGATACACTTTGAGTTATGAAGACAACTCACAAAGGAAGTACATTGTCATTGGCAGTATCTTGCCAGAAGCCATCTTAAAAACTGCAGAAACTAAAGAACTCTTAAATAAGACCCCTAGTCTCACTATCAATGAAGCAGTAAGACAGGTAGGCATCAGTCGTAGTGCTTTTTATAAGTATCGTGATGGCATCTTTCCTTTTTATGAGGCAACTAAAGAGCGATTGATTACGATTCAAATTCATATGGATCATCAAACGGGCGTGCTTTCAACCTGTCTGAACCTTATTGCAGATACTGGTGCGAATATTCTAACCATCAATCAAGGTATCCCTCTGCAAAACCTTGCTCGAGTTACAATTTCTTTTGAGGTCTCTAATGAGATCAGTGAAAATAATGGTGTGGAAATGCTCCTTGAAAACCTCTACGATATTGAAGGGGTCATCAAAGTTGAGCTTATTGGACAAAATTAGGAAATCAGGTGAAACTATGACAAAACAAACTATCCATGTTGCCTTATTAGGCATGGGCACTGTTGGTAGTGGCGTTTATGAAATTTTAATGAAACGTCAAGCCGAACACTTTCAAGACAAGATTGGTAGTCAACTCACGATTAAGACCATCATGGTCAGAAATCCTGATAAATACCGTGATCAAATTGATGAAAAAATCAATCTAACAACCTCTTGGCAAGATATTATTGAAGATGATGAGATTGATATCATTGTTGAAGTAATGGGCGGTATTCAGCCTAGCTACACCTATATCAAAGAAGCTTTCCAAAGAGGAAAGCATGTGGTCACTGCTAATAAAGATCTTATGGCAAGCCATGGTAAAGAACTACACGAACTTGCCAAAGCACAAAAGGTTGACCTTTACTACGAGGCTTCTGTCATGGCAGCCATTCCAATCATTCGTCCACTAAAAGAATGCTTAGCAGGCAACGATATCGAAGAAATTGTCGGTATCATGAATGGTACCACCAACTATATTCTAAGTAAGATGAGTAGTGAAAACTGGACTTTTGAAGAAGCCTTAAAAGAAGCAACTGCCCTTGGCTATGCTGAGGCTGACCCTAGTGCAGATATTCTTGGCTATGATGCTGCTAGAAAGGCAGCTATTTTAGCTAATATCGCCTTTCATAGCCCAGTCACTTTTGAAGATGTCACTGTGGAAGGGATTACCAAAATCACACCTCAAGATATCAACCATGCCAATCGTCTTGATGCTGTCATTAAGCTTTTGGGAATTGCCAGCAAAAAAGATGATAAAATTGCCGTTCATGTTCATCCTATGCTTATTTCTAAACATCACCCACTTGCGACTGTCAATGATTCTTACAATGCAGTCTTTATTCGTGGTGATGCTGTTGGTGATGTGATGTTTTTTGGTAGAGGCGCAGGAAAATTACCTACCGCCAGTGCTGTCGTTGGTGATGTCATTGATATCTCTCGTAATATCCTTTCTAACGCTACAGGTCGCATCGGAGATTACACCTATGCCAACTATCCTATCTTACCGATGAATCAGGTCGACAGCCGTTTTTATATCAGACTAGAAATTGAAGATAACTATGGTGTCTTAGCCAAAATTGCCGAGATTTTTGCTAAAAATGAAATCAGTATTGCTGAAGTCATCCAAGATCAACAAACCCATGGCGGACGTGCTGAACTCATCATTGTCACCCACAATGTTTTAGAACATCATATTGAGCAAGCTCTAGAAGACATCAAAAAAGCTCATGTTATCGCTAAGGTTGAAAATACAATTCGTGTCTATGGTGATATCTAGTGCAAACCTACACGATTAAAGTACCTGCCACAAGTGCCAATCTCGGCTCTGGATTTGATACACTAGGTATGGCACTTGACCTTTACAACACCATTGAAATTACACCCCTTGATGGCTATGGTCATTTAGACTTTACGGTTTTAGGCCTTGGTGCAGATAGTGGTATGGACAATCCTGACAACCTCATCTATCAAGCCTACTGTTATCCTTTTTTAAAAAAGAACTTACCCGTCCCTAGTATTAAAATTATCGCTCACAATACTATTCCCTTTGCTAGAGGCTTAGGGAGTAGCTCTGCGGCTATTGTCTCTGGACTCTTGGCAAGTCAAGTGGTCTCTAACTTTAGCTATACTATAGATGAGCTCATCCTACTAGCAACAGAACTGGATCATCATCCTGATAATGTTGCCCCTGCCCTTTTAGGCGGTATTGTGATTAGTCGCTATTTGGAAGATGGCGTTGTCACCAAAAAAATCAATCCACCAAAGGCGCTTAAAACTTTAGCCATCATTCCAGACTATGAACTTTCTACAAAAAAAGCCAGAGAAGTCCTTCCTCTAAGCTATGAAAAAGATAAGGTTATTGCCAATTTAGGTGCCATTTCTTTTTTAATTGCTGGTCTCATCACTGAAGATCTTTCCCTCTTGCGTCAAGGCTTAAAAGATACTCTGCATGAGCCTTATCGTCAGGTGCTGATTAAAGAACTTTTGCCCCTTAGAGTAGAAAGTGAAAAGCTAGGGGCTTATGGTACCATTATCAGTGGTGCTGGTTCCACACTCTTGGTTTTTTATGATGAAAATTTTTTCTTGGAAGATTTTAAAAAATACTGTCAAAATACGTTTAAAAATGCTATTGTAGTAGACGTGCATCCTATCCAAACAGGAGCACAGATTTTTAAAGATGAATCGGAGTTGAAGATATGTCCTTAATTGTCCAAAAATATGGCGGCACCTCTGTCAAAGATACAGAACGTGTCAAAGCTGTTGCCGAACACGTTAGAAAAACAAAAGCCGCCGGTAATGATGTCGTTGTTGTTGTTTCTGCTCCAGCAGGTATGACAGACGATCTTGTCCGTCGTGCTGATGAAATCAGTAAACTACCTGCCCCTAGAGAACTCGATATGCTCCTATCCACAGGAGAACAAATCTCTATTGCCCTTTTAGCGATGGCACTCCAAGAAATGGGGGAAAAAGCTATCTCTCTAACAGGGGCACAAATGGAAATTATGACCGATAACGCCCACACCAAAGCACGTATTTTAAATATCAATGTGGATAGAGTAAAATCTGAACTTGAGCGTGGCAATATTGTCATCGTTGCGGGTTTCCAAGGACGCACAATTGATAACGAAATCACTACCTTAGGTCGTGGTGGCTCCGATACAACAGCTGTCGCTGTCGCTGCTGCAATTAAAGCTGACTTATGTGAAATTTATACTGATGTTGATGGTATTTATACAGCTGATCCTCGTATTATTAAAAATCCAAGTAAACTTGAAACCATCACCTATGATGAAATGATAGAGCTTGCTAGCCTTGGTGCAAAAGTCTTGCATCCACGCTCAGTCGAAGTGGCAAAACTACATAATGTGAAGCTCTGTGTGCGCTCTAGCTATGACACCGATTTAGGAGGTACTTTTGTGGTTGAAAATAATGAATTAGAAAAAGAATTTGCCGTAACAGGTATTGCCTGTGATAAAAATGTTGCTCGTGTAGGAATCTTTGACGTACCTGATAATCCAGGTATTGCTGCTGATATCTTCCAAGCCCTCGCCAATGAAAAAATCAATATTGATATGATTATTCAAAGTGTTATGGTAGATGGTAAAAATGACATCGCTTTCACCATTCCAAAAAATGAGCTTGGTCGTGCTAAACTCATTATTGAAGGTTTAAAAGATAAGGTTGCCTACTCTACTGCAACCTATTCCGAAGATATTGTCAAAGTCAGCGCTGTTGGCGCTGGTATGGTAAGCTCTCACGGTATCGCAGCAAGAATGTTTACCACACTTTCTGCTAAGGGTATCAATATTGAGTCTATCTGTACCTCTGAAATTAAAATCTCTTGCCTCATCAAAAACGAAGGCGACAATATGGAAATTGCGATGAAAGCTCTCCATGATACCTTCCAATTAGATAAAATTAATTAGTCATATAATAAAAAAACTGACGCTATCAAGCGTCAGTTTTTTTATTATATGACTAATTATCACTCTCAGCTTAAGCTATCAAATCATAACAAACCAATTTATCCCACAACACCTACATAGATAGTCACGGCACCAAAGCCTACTGGATAAGCCTTAACCTCATTCATACCTGCTTCTTTATAGAGTGCAACAATCCCTTTTCGTGAAGGAAAATCTTTCAGTGACTCTGCTAGCCAAGTATAAGGCTCATAGCCATCGGTTACCTTTTGATCATTACCTAAAAATTTGCCCAACCATGGTACAAAACGAAAATAATAAAGATTAAAAAAAGCTCGATTGATAGGAAAACTCGGACGAGAAACCTCAATACAAACAACCTTTCCACCTGGTTTCACCACCCTTGCCATCTCTTGTAGGGTTCTTTTTATATCACTAACATTTCTTAGTGCAAAACCATTGGTTGCGGCATTAAAAAGATTGTCTTGAAAGGGTAAATTTAAGGCATCTCCTTGGATAAATTTTAAAGAAAGTGTACTTAGGCTAAATTTTTCTTTTGCCCTATCTAACATTTCTTCACTAAAATCTAAACCTACAGCACCACCAAATGGTCCAACTCGCTTTGCTGCCTTATAAGTCATTTCACCTGTACCACAGCAAACATCAAGTGCCATATCACCTAATTTTAAATCAGTCAATCTTAATACCTTTTTTTGCCAACGTGGCAACATCCCCCACGTCATAATCAAATTCATTTTATCATAACCACCAGCTATCGTATTAAATACTTCTTTGACATAACCTGCTTTTTTTTCTTTATCCATAACTATCCTCCTAAAGCTTAATTTCTTCTCTTATACGCTTGATGTTTTGGCACTTACCCTCATCATCTAAGGTGAGTAAAGTCGCATTAAATTCATAACTATTATCTTCTGCCTGTTTGTAGTTGACCCGTCTTTGCGTCAAAAAACGATTGATAGAACGCTCCACTTCCATCCCGATAACAGAATACTTTGGGCCTACCATACCAACATCTGTTTGATAACCACTACCTTTTGGTAAAATCATCTCATCTGCCGTAGGAATATGCGTATGAGTCCCCAAAATGGCACTTACCTTGCCATCTAAAAAAAAGCCAAAGGCACGTTTTTCTGCTGTTGCCTCAGCATGAATCTCAACTAAGATATGCTTACAACCCTCTGCTTTTAAATCATCTATAATGGCGTCAATATGAAGAAAAGGAGACTCTAATGTGCTAATATTGACATTTCCCATGGCACAAATGACAGCAAAGGGACGATTTTTGATATAAGTCAAGCGATAACCTAAACCTGGTGCATCAGAAGGATAATTAAAGGGTCTGACAATACGTTCATCATCAATAAACTGATAAATCGACTTTTGATCCCAGGTGTGATTGCCTAAGGTAACAAGATCAACACCAGCATAAAGTAAGTTTTGAAACTGTGTCTCATTGATGCCATTATGTGCATGAATGTTTTCTCCATTAGCAATAACACCATCAATGGTATAAACCTGTCTTAATTTACGCAAAGATTCAGCAACCACCTCAATGGCATTTGCCGACACCAAATCACCAATAAATAAAATGTTCATATCTTACCTACTATCTCTCTATTAATTTCCTCTATTATAGCACAAGTGCCATCCATCTTCTTTTTGATTTTGATTTTTAGACAAAAAAAGAACGCACCCACGATTTGCGAGTGCGCCGACGCGAGAAAACAATGGGAGTCGAACCCATACCTCAGGTGCCACAACCTGTATGATACCTTTTCAACATATCTTCTTTCGACTTAGTAACATTATATCAAATATGCTAATTCTTGGCAAGAAAATTGGCCTATTTTTAAACCCATCTCTCAAACAAATGGCGAAAAATACCCATTTAAACGACTTTTATAAAATGAATTTCCCCAGCATTTATCTGATTAAACGCTAGGAAAAATCTACTCCTCAAAATGAATAATACTCTCCACACGATAGCTTTCTAAAACCTTTCTACCTGCTAAATCATCTAATTCAGAAAGAAAAACAAAGCCTTCTACCTTGCCACCAATACGCTCAACCAATCTTGCACAAGCCTTGGCAGTGCCACCTGTTGCCAAAAGATCATCAATGATGACAACCTTATCTTCTGGACGCAAAGAATCAAGGTGCATTTCTAACGCACTTGTGCCATATTCTAATGCGTAACTTTCACTAATACGTTCTCTAGGAAGTTTTCCAGCTTTTCTTGCCATCACAAATGGCTTGTTTAAAAGATAGGCTAATGGTGCCCCAAAAACAAAGCCCCTTGATTCTATCCCACAGATAACATCACAATCCATATCACTTAGCCGTTCTGCCATCTTATCAACAGCAAGCTTAAAACCATCCCTATCTTCTACTAGAGAAGTCAAATCACGAAAGATAATACCCTCTTTAGGGTAATTTGGTATGCTTGTAATATACTTTTCTAATTGTTTCATTGCCTTCACTCCAAATAATCTTATCTCTATATCAAAATACAGCTCATTATAACATAACTTTCCCTTTAAAAAGTAAAAAAAGCAAAAGTCAATCAAGACTTTTGCTTTTTTACTTTTATTTTTGATAAAGACTGCGAAACGCATTTAAAATGGCGAGAACTGTCACACCAACATCAGCAAACACGCCCATCCACAAATTAGCAAGTCCAAAAACACTCAAGATAAGTACGCCCACTTTAATCCCAATGGCAAGGGCAATGTTTTGCTTGGCAATGGTGACCGTTTTTCTGGCGATGGCAATCCCCTGTGCCAATCTTGTAAGATTATCATCCATGATGACCACATCACTTGCTTCTATGGCAGCATCTGAGCCCATCGCACCCATGGCAATCCCTACATCAGCACGTGCCAAGACAGGAGCATCATTGATACCATCACCTACAAAGCCTAAGGTACCTTTGCCTTTTTGTCCAAGCATGCGTTCTACATGGGCTAATTTGTCTGTTGGTAGGAGATCACCATGAACTTCATCAAGAGGAAGCATCTGTTTCAAATCTTCAGCCACGCTTGATTTATCCCCTGTCAAAAGCACTAGGGTACCAACACCCAATTGCTTAAGATAATTTAAAGCGCTCTGTGCTTCTTCTTTTAAAGTATCTGTGAAAGTAATACTTCCATAGTATTGACCGTCTACAGCAACATGGATGGCAGTATGACGACAATTATCACTAAAATCTTCCACTTGATTTTCTTCCATCAAGAGTGCATTACCGCAAAGCACCTTTTGTCCATCAACTTCGCCACTTAAACCTCTACCACTTAATTCCATAAGGTTAGTGACTGGCTTAATGGCTGTCTCACTTTGACAATAGTCAACTAAAGCTAAAGCAAGAGGATGCTTACTATGCGCCTCCATTGCATAAGCAAAAGCGAGTAAGTCTTCTTTGGAAGCATTTTTTGCTAAAACTTCATTAACCTTGAGTTCCCCTTTGGTTAAAGTTCCTGTCTTATCAAAGACTAAGGTATCAAGCTCTGCTAAGGCTTCCAAATAATTTGAACCTTTCACTAAGATACCTTTTTTAGATGCACCGCCTATGCCGCCAAAAAAACTGAGTGGAATAGAAACCACCAAAGCACAAGGACAAGAAACAACCAAAAAGACTAAAGCACGATAGAGCCAATCTTGCCACATCGTAAAGCCAGTAAAAAAGTTTGGTACAAGGGCTAAAAGTACTGCCCCAATCACAACTACTGGTGTATAGTAACGTGCAAATCGTGTAATAAACTGTTCCTTTTTGGATTTTTGCATAGAAGCGACTTCCACCATATCTAAAATACGACTGACTGTCGAATCAGAGAAAGCCTTGGTGACTGTAATTTCTAGCACGCCATCCAAATTTAAGGTTCCACTTAAAATCTCTTCATTTTCACTAATTGCTTGAGGTAAGGCTTCACCTGTCAAAGCGGAAGTATCTAAGTTGGCACGACCAGAAAGCACCACCCCATCTAAGGGTATTCTCTCTCCTGCATAGACAACGATGACCTCACCAATTTGAACTTCTCCCGGCTTAACTGAGCTAACAACTTCACCTCGTTTGACATGTGCCAAGTCAGGTCGAATTGCCATAATATCGGTAATCGATTTTCTTGATTTGCCCACAGCATAGTCTTCAAAAATTTCACCAATACGATAAAATAACATAACGGCAACTGCCTCTGGATATTCACCTAAAAAGAAAGCACCAAGTGTTGCCAAGCTCATTAAAAAAAACTCACTAAAAATAGCACCTCTACTGATAGAAAGCACAGCAGAATAAAGTACCCTATGCCCTACAATCAAATAGGATAGGATATAAAAAGCCAAAGAAAGATTAATATTTTCTAAGTAAAATTGAGTCAGGATACCTATAACATAAAATAAAGCGCCCAGTGCTAAAAAAGCAAAGTTCTTTTTCATTAGAGCACCTCTAAAGCGCATTCTGGCTCTACTTTAGAGATGACTTTTTGCACTTTTTCTAAAATTTCTGCTTCATTTTCTTCATCATATTCAATAAGAAGTTTACTGGTAATAAAGTTAATTTGAGCAGAACTTACCCCTTTAATTTTTTTAACCTTGCGTTCCATTTTATCTGCACAACTGTTACAACCCAAATTTAGTAATGTAAATGTTTTCATGATTTTTCTCCTTTTTGATTAAACATTGTATGACCCACATGGGCAAGACCTTGAGCAAAGATATCATAAACGTGACTATCGTCTAAACTATAATAAACAATTTTTCCTGATTTTCTACTTTTAACCAAACGTGACAATTTAAGTGTTCTGAGATGATGAGAAATAGCCGATTGGGTCATATCTAGTAGATGAGCAATGTCACACACACATAATTCACTGACACTGAGTGCCCATAATATCTTGATTCGTGTTGAATCACTAAAGACTTTAAATAAGTCTGCTAGCTCATAGAGCACTTCATCTTCGGGCATCTTTTCCCTTACGGTATCGACATCATCTGTATGGATACACGATATTTCACACACAGGAAAATTTTCTCGCATAAAATCCCCCTTTTCTAACAATTGAGCATTTGTTCATGTGTTATTGTATGTTATTTTTAGAGCCTTGTCAAGAACATATGAACATTTATTCAATTATTTTTATCATCATCTTCTGGAAAGATGCACATCTTTGGACAAATCTTTTCACACTTACCACAACCAACACATTTAGCTTCATCAATACTATAAATGGTTGCTAAAGATTTTACCGCACCTACAGGGCAAACCTCTGCACAGCTTGCACAACCAATACAGCTACCACCAGCAATAACATAGATTTTTTTCATCACATTTACCACCTCTAAAATAGAATATACCAAAAATACTAAGAGGTGTAGCGTACGCTACACCTCTTTTTCATCTCATTATAATTAACCTACAGAAGCACTGTTGTCAGTTGTATCACTTGTTTCAGTTGCATCTGTTGTGTCAGTCGTTGTTTCAGTACTACCAACGGCTACCTTGCTGTTTTCTAATGCTGTATTTGCCTCTTTTGCTTTATTATTCGCTACCTCTAAATCCTTATGTGTTGTGTCAAAAGTCGCATAAAGGTTGATTGCTATAAAGTTTGCCAATTGGGCTGCTCCTGTATCATTAAGGTGAACACCATCTTGTGCTAGCCAATCAGGGTGCCCATTAATATGGCTATACCAATCAAATAAGATGACCTGCTTATTTTCCTTAGCAAGCTTTTTCAAGGCATTGTTGACATTATCCTGCCAAGCACGTGGTACAAAGGTTGTCAAAAAGACCAACTGTCTCTCTTTACCAAAAGTTTCTACAAACTGCTTGAGTTGCTTTTCTGTAAAGCTACCATTTGTCCCTAAAATCACCACCACTAAGTTTGCCAACTTACCTTGGCTTTCAAGGTTTTTAACCACAACATCACTGTTATAAAGCTGTCTTCCCACAGCACCATCAATATTGGCATTTGGAAAAACATTGGCAATTGCACTACTTGCTGAAAGCAAAATAGAATCACCCACAAAAGTCATCTGTTGTTCCCTTGCATAAAGCATCACTGCTCTATCCAAGCCAGGTACATCAGGGATTTCCTTGCCTGCATCCAATTGTTCCTGTAATTTTGCCTCAGCAACCTTGCGTTGTTCCTCTGCTAGTCTTGCTTCCAACTCTGCCACAGTTTCATTTTTGCCACTTGGTGCAGCAAGGGCGCCTGTCACTGAAATCAGCAAAATCACAGCTACCATCACTGTACTGACTAGCTTTTGCAAATTCTCTTTGAGGGAACTGACTTTGAAATCTCTGATAAAAGTACGCATCTTACCACTTAAAATAAATTTCGTCAAAAAGGCTTCAAAGAAAAGATAAGAAAGCAAACTGATAATAAATAAAATCCCAAGTTGAGCTGGCCAGTTGACCCCGATCCAACTACTCGCAAAAGGACCAAAATTAAAATAACTGTAGACTGGATAATACCAGAGATACACACTAAAACTAATTTTACCTAAAATAGCAAAAGGTAAGATACCAACGATCTTATTGAGTGGTGGCATAAAGGCAATGAGTATGATAAATATTACAACAAAGAGATCAAATAGTATCAAGCCACCTCTGTAAGTAAATGTTGACATGGCTTCCAATTTGAAAACTAAAGTCACCATACCAATCAAACTGATTACAAATAAGATAAGCTTGAGCCCCATACCTTTAGTTCTTCTGCCTAAAATTGGTCTTAGAGACGGCATCAGCAAACTCGCTGCTATTCCTATAAAAAAGCTAAAAGCTCTTGTATGAGTTGCATAGTAAACCTTTGAAGGATCACCACCCACAGGTAAAAGCACTGCCATCAAAATCGCACTAATCATTGCAAAAATGATAAATAATCCTGC
>CALIQN010000055.1 GCA_938044045.1 uncultured Peptococcaceae bacterium | reverse complement strand
TTACGTGGCTAAATATACAATTAACCCTGCTATCACTAACGGTATTGCAGACTATATCGGATCTGTAGAAGTTGGTAAATTTGCAGATTTGGTTATCTGGGAACCAGCACAATTTGGTGCAAAACCTAAGTTGGTGCTTAAGGGTGGTATGTTAACTTATGGTGTTATGGGTGACGCTGGTTCAAGTCTTCCAACACCTCAACCACGTATCATGCGTAAATTATATGGTGCTTACGGTCAAGCGGTTCATGAAACAAATCTTACATTTGTCTCTCAATATGCTTATGATCACGGTATCAAAGAAGAAATTGGTTTGAATAAGATTGTTCTTCCTGTTAAGAATACGCGTAACTTGACTAAGCGTGATATGAAGCTTAATGACTACGCTCCAAAAACAATCCGTATCGATCCACAGACCTTTGATGTCTTTATTGATGATGAGTTGGTTACTTGTGAGCCAATCCATACGACATCATTGTCTCAACGTTATTTCTTATTCTAAGGAAAACGCTATATACATGAGGCTGGAATTTTTCCTCCAACCTCTTTTGTATTTTACAGCCATAACGTTTTTAGTACTTTATTAGGTTGCTATATGAGTCTGATGCTAGACTTTTAAAATGTAATAGAAAAGGAAAAAGTATGATTTTTACAAAAGTAGATGCTCTTGTTAAGGATATCGATGTGGACAAATACCATATTGAAACAGTCATTCTTTCGAGTGACGATCTTAACAAAAAAATTATTCGTGTGAAGAGTGATCATGGGAATGAATTTGGTATTCGTCTTGATAAGGGACAAAAATTGCAAAATGGATCTGCCTTTTTTATCGATGATCACCATGTCCTAGCTATTGGTGTTGAGTCACAGGATTTGATTGTCATCTCACCTAAAGATATGGATGAAATGGGAATCACAGCTCACATTCTTGGGAATACTCATAAACCGATTGAGGTGAAAGATGCCAAGATTTATTTAGAGGTTGACCCAGTTGTAGAGCAAGTCTTGACTCAAAAAGAGATTGCCTACACGATTGAAGAAGTGGTCCTTGATAAACCCCTACGCCATGTGAATTTAACTGCCCATGAACATTAATCCCTTTGCTAATGTGTCTTTGCAAGATTATCTTGAAATTGTGCAAATTGTCGATTCAACCTTTCCAATTGGATCATTTAACCACTCATTTGGGATGGAAAATTATCTGCGTGAAGACACTGTAACAGATGATAAAGGTTACGAAGAGTGGCAAGAAGCCTATTTAGCTAGTCAATTTAAATATGGTGAAGGTCTTGTAATCAAACTGGTTTATGATGCTATGGTTACAGATAACATAGAGCAGGTTTGGCATTATGATAAGGTCTTGACAGTTTCGACGCAAGCGCGTGAAACAAGACAGGGGACTAAGATGATTGCTAAGCAAATGCTTCGACTCATTCAAAGGCTTCATGCTATTCCGGTATTGGATGACTATCAGTCTAAAATACGTAAGGGTGTGGTCTTCGGCAATCCAGCCATTGTCTTTGCGCTCTATGTGTTTAACAAGGGCTTGGGATGTAGTGAAGCCATAGCACTTTATGGCTATAGCGTGATTTCGACGATGGTTCAAAATGCTGTGCGTGCCATTCCCCTTGGACAATTTGCTGGACAGGAGATTGTTTTACGTAGCTTTTCACAATTAGAAAAAATGACACAAGAAATTCAAGAATTGGATGCGTCCTACCTTGGGGCCAATACGCCTGGTCTTGAATTAGCTCAGATGAAACATGAAACACAGGTATTCCGCCTATTCATGTCCTAAAATATCAACAAGGTTGAGAGGAAAAAACAATGACAAAACGTACTGTAATTATTGGAGTTGGTGGACCTGTTGGTTCAGGTAAAACCCTTTTGCTTGAGCGTCTTACACGACGTATGTCTGACTTAAATTTAGCAGTTATTACTAACGATATCTATACAAAAGAAGATGCCCTTTTCTTGGCTAAAAATTCAAGCTTAGACGAAGACCGTATCATTGGTGTAGAAACTGGTGGATGTCCTCATACTGCGATTCGTGAGGATGCCTCTATGAACTTTGAAGCGATTGAAACCCTTCAAGAGCGCTTTAACCATGATTTGGATGTTATTTTCCTTGAAAGTGGTGGAGACAACTTGGCTGCGACCTTCAGCCCTGACTTGGTTGATTTTACCATTTATATTATTGACGTTGCTCAGGGTGAAAAAATCCCACGTAAGGCTGGTCAAGGGATGATTAAGAGTGATTTGTTCTTGATTAATAAGACTGACCTTGCACCTTATGTTGGAGCCAACCTAGACCGTATGCGTGAAGATACTCTTCATTTCCGTAACGAAGATTCTTTCATTTTCACAAATTTGAATAATGATGACAATGTTAAGGAAGTAGAAGAATGGATTCGTAAGAATTTCCTACTAGAGGACTTGTAAGATGACACAAGCATATGATGGTTTTGTCCATCTTGGATTTTCAAACAGAAATGGTCGTACAATTTCCCACAAGAAATACCAAGAAGGCAACTCTCGAGTGTCGGCAGATAATTCAGATGCCAATGGCGTTCCTTACTATTTCCTCATTAATATGGGTGGGGGCTTTGTCGAGGGTGAGCAGTATCAAGTAACCATTGATGTTAGTAAAGATGCTCATGCCCTAGTGACAACCCAAACACCTACTTATGTTTACAAGTGTGAGAAAGGACAGTTAACACAACAGAATACGTCTATCACACTTGAAGAAAATAGTTATTTGGAGTACATGGCTGATGAAGTTATTCCATATTTAAAATCACGCTATTTCCAAACAAGTCGTATTGATATGGATAAGTCTGCCCACTTGATTTATTCAGATGGTGTGACGGCAGGCTGGTCTCATGAGGATTTACCGTTTCAATACCATTATTTTCGTAATTTGACACAAATTTACCAAGATAATGAGCTTGTTTATAGCGATCAGACTCTCTTAGAGCCTCAGAAACAAGATATGTTTAAGCTTGGTTATTTTGAAGGCTGGCGTAATTACAATAGCTTGGTAATGGTGTCCCCAAATATTGACGAGACGTTTGTTAAGGCTTTGCAGAAGCATTTAGAAGGGCTAAATCTAGAGTCTGATTTTGCAATCTCATCCTTAGATATCCCAGGTCTGGTGTTACGTATCTTAGGAAAAACTGCTGAGGATAATCGTCGCGTCATTTATGCTTGTGCAGACTATTTTAGACAAAAAGTACATGGATTAACCCCTTTGAATTTGAGAAAAAATGATATGAGGAGATAAAAAATGCATATTCCTGAAAATTACTTAAGCCCTATGACTTGTGCGGCAATGGGGGCAGTTATGTTGCCTATTTGGTATAAGGCTGTCAAGGAAGTGAAGGTAAAGGTTGACACTGATAAAAAAACGATTCCTATGTTGGGAATCGGGACTTCCTTGTCCTTCCTTATCATGATGTTTAATCTTCCAGCCCCAGGTGGAACTAGTGCCCATGCTGTTGGGGCAGTGCTAATTGCTATATTGTTAGGACCTTGGGCCTCCTGTTTAGCAGTTAGTGTGGCTCTAGCTATGCAGGCTTTGCTATTTGGTGATGGTGGGATTTTGGCCTTTGGTGCGAATGCCTTTTGTATGGCTGTTGTCATGCCATTTGTGGGTTATGCTGTTTATAAACTCTTGAATAAGTGGACAAAGAACAGGATAATTGCTA
>CALIQN010000054.1 GCA_938044045.1 uncultured Peptococcaceae bacterium | reverse complement strand
CTGTGATAGTAATTAAACCATCAGGTTCAACCGTGAATGCTGGTTTTTCATCCAAACGACCGTCAGGCAAGAGTAAGTACCAGCCATTGTTGTATTTAATGAAAGCATCTGATTTCATGTCACCATTGACTGAATCACAGTAGTACCATTTATCGTAGTATTTAATCCAACCAGTTTGCATTGAACCATCACGATTGAAGTAGTACCATTTATTGTTGATTTTTCTCCAACTCGTCACCATGTATCCATCTTCTTCAAAGTAGTACCATTTTCCGTCTGTGTGGAATACCCAGTCGGATTTCACGCAATATCCTTTGGCATCGAAGTAGAACCATGATTTGTTTTCCTCGATATACTCGAAGTCACTTTTCGGATATGTCCCATTCGCTCGAGCGTACCAATCACCTTTGTCATCTGACTGCCAACCTTTTTTCACTTCTTCCGGTTTAGCGTTTGGATTGGTCAATCGGTAAGCATAAAAATAAGGTTGACCTGCAGAATACCAAATGTCGTCATGGTCGTTAACAGTAATACCATTACGTGCGTAGTTACAGTGAATGATATTGTCACTGTCTACAAACATACCTGTATGGCCACCTGCACCACTAGAGTACCCACGACGACCCCAAATAAAGATATCTCCACGCTTGGCATCCCAAGGTTGGTTCTCAGAGATGAGCTCATAACCGTTTTTAATCAACCAGTCGTGTTCGTACTCAGTATTGACCGCCCAACCTGCTGACACTGCTCCAGCTTCTCGCAATGCATAATATACAGATGATGAACAATCATATGAATAAGGTCCATCACGATGATCCATGCTATAAGTCACATTGCCTTGTTTAGCTCGCATCCAAGCGATAGCTGTCTCGATATTTACTACCATTTTTACTGTCCTTTCCAAGCGTCATTCATCTGCTTAACTGCTGACTCAACGAATGTATCGAGGTCACTGTCAGTCATGTTGATATTGTACTTACTAAGCTCAGCACGAATCTTAATACGTGCCTGTTCTAACTTCTCCTCGCCTTTATAACCCGTTTCTGAAGATACTTGCTCAACTGCGTTGACCGCATTCTTAGCAAGGATTTCAACAATCTTGATTGTCTTTTCTCCGCCTTTTTGCACCAGGTATTCTTTGATAGATTTAACTGCTACCCCTGTAAGAATCACAAGGATGCTGATAGCACCATTGATTAAAATTTCATTGATTTGTGACATGTGTTATTCTCCTTTATTTTTATCTTCATCTTTTTCAAACAATCGTTGAAACGCTTTTAAAATTGGCTGAAAAAGAGTGATATTCCCTTTTAATTTACGGTAATTTTCAATGAGTGATTGAAAAGTAAAAGCGATATATCCTAGATAGATCGAGTACAAGAATGCGAATCCTGTCTTCTCAGGCAAGAGTACGGACATTGGGATAAGGATCATCAGTAAGAGAACCCCTAAAACCTTACGAAGGAGTCCGTTGATGCCGATTTTGCTCTTATACTCGATATCGGGATTGGCAATAGCAGCAATCGTTCCTGTTAAAAAATCAATGATTTCCATTGAAACAATCAAAGCTAGAGCGTACAAGACCAGTCCGTCTTCGGTCTGGATGACGCTACGGAAAAAATTGAAAAATTCGATTTGCATATATCTCCTTTCTAGCGTTGCACTGCCTCAGTTTTTAGCTCTGTGCTTGTTGTAGGGGCGTTTTCTTTTGGTGGCTCCCATTTCCAAATACCTAACTTACCATTTCTCTCAAGGTCTGCTAGTTCTTTTACTGTCTGACCTTGATAAGTAAATACCTCATTCACTTGAACCATAACACGCTTGCCCTCTTGATAGAGTTCACCATGTTCAGGGTTTTCAATCGTAAAAATATCTTGAGGTTGATAGACTTTACCAACTTGGCCAAGGTCTACCAATTCAAGACCACGCTTGAATACTGTAGGATCTAGTGGGTTGTCCACATCTGTCACTCTTGCAAGTACAGCCCAGTTAGCAATGGCCTTGACACCGTTAATAGCATTGTCTTTTTCCTCAAGTTTCTTGTCATAAATTTGCTCTTGGGTTTTTAATTCCTCTTGTAGCTGTTTGACACCCTCCGCAGGGTTAAACTCTGTGGCTACCAATCCAAGCACTGCCTCAATCAGTACATTATCAGGCTCATTTGTACGGTCTCCAACCAGTACACGGTCAAAAGCCGTATAAGGCGACTCTTGACGGATAGCCACAAAAGTCCTATTACTGTCCTGTAAATACTTACTAATTACTTTAAAATCCATAAATATTACCCTTTCTCAATTTGTCTAGCTTTTACTTCCTCATAGAGATTTTTAAGGCGTTCATCAGATTGTAAAATCTTATTCATTCCCTCAAATCCTAACTTGATATTTTCCAAGTCAGTAAGCGCCTCATCACGCTCATTCTTAACTTGTTGCAACTCAGCTAGCGCCTCATCACGCTCAGCCTTGTCATACGCTCCATTTACAGTCTTATTAGCTAACTCAATAGCTAACTGGTTGATAACGTTGTCTACTGTGCTCATTTATTCCTCTTTCTACATGTTTATATCATACAAACCAGGATAGCCTAGTTTGTTTCGCTCAAACCAGTTTTTGATTTGTTGGAAATTATAATGGATATTATTAAATTTACCTACTAAAGAGTGGTTTTTGACAACGACATCTTCAAGTCCCCAGATTTTTCTTTCTTCAGTTCCTATTGTCACTTGTTTTAGGCCATCCTGTCCACTTAGCCTAAAGTCCATCGTCTGACCATAAAATGTGATGGCTGAGGCCGTCCTACCACCTGAGCGACCATTCCAAATCTGAATACCTGCTGATGTGCTATCCATTGCTTGTCTGCCGTTACGGTTACTTAATAAAGCTGTATATGAGGCGTCTACACCCCCAATGTTACCAGCGCCGAAAACTAAATACTGTAACGGTCTGTTAGGGAATTGGTTTCTGATTCCCACGTCAAATGAGTTCATCTCTAGCCATCCATTTTGCAAATTAAATGATGTTTTACCATTCAATGATGTCAGAGAACCACCATTTATAAAATTAGCTGATAACTTGCCTGATGTGATACTACTGGCGTTTAAGTTGACCACGTTGACTAAGTTAGCGTCTAGCGTACCTGTTCGGATTTTACCAGCGTCTAAATTATCTATCATGGCATTCTTGATAGTTCCGTTAGCAATGTAAGTAGTGTCAGGTGTGACCACTAGCTTATTCTGTCCAACTTGCAAACTAGCCCCACCCGTCGCTACATTCAAGGCGCTCAATACATCACCGTTGCTATTAAGCGTTTTGAATGCAAAGCTATCTTTTAAGATTGACATTGTAGTCCTAGTGTATTCACTGTTATAGTCTGTACTGTCCACAAATTCCTCAGGGATTAAACGCCTGTCAATAATCATAGGCTTGTGAATGACGATATTACCAGGGCTATCAAGTGTAATTCTAAGAGCATATTCGTGTAACTCACCAGTCCTTGGTATATCCAAGTAACCTGTGAATACCTGATTACCAGTTCTCTTTAGTAAAATTTGAGAGTTGTAGTACATTCCCGCTCTAGCTGTATTGTCTAGTAATTGTATTAAAACTCTACCATTCTTTGGCACCTTGTCTACTGCAATTTCAATACGATAACCAAGCCCTTCGCCTTGTTTCACAAATTTTTTAGTAAGAGGGAACATAACGCCTAACCAACCAGTCATGGACTCAGTATAGTTAATTCTAATACCATCATGATCTCCAAAACTAACACGTTCTAAATGCTTGTCAGTATTAACTGATGAGATGAATTTTGGGATTTTTGTAGGAGCGTAAAACAAATTAGTTAGATTGCTAAATCTCTTACCTACCTCAACATTAAATAAGTCTGATGTCAAGGCCATCCTTGCTATATTAGTACTGATATTTGAGTCATCTTTCCCTAAGATACGCTCATAGAGTTTAGATGTCTCTCTAACTGACTGGAAATCAGCAAGAGATACCTTGCCATTCAAGTCAGTCCTTAAATTAGCAATTAAGCTAGAGGTTTCTGTGGCCGTTTGATTGGCTTTGTTTAAAGCCTGTACTGCCTTACCGTCAATTTGAGTGGCCTGATTTCTCAAAATAGACAAATTATGCTCATTGTCTTGCTTGTATAGTGATAACTCTTGACCTGTTGAGTTAGAGGCGTTTTTAGCCTCTTGAGCAAGTCTCTTAGAGGTCTCAGCTAATTCTTGAGTAGCATTTGACTTTTTGAGAAAATCAGATACTGTCTGGTCATGCTTAGACTCAATCCCAGCCATCTTAGTATTGACTGCCTCAAATTGTTTATCTACCTCTTTCTTAACACGGTCAACATCCTCAGTGTCAAGACGTTTCTCCCACATGCTACCATTCCAAATATACATCCGTTGATACTGGCCGTTTTTTTCAAACCATGTATCACCTATCTTATGCTCAACATTTTTAGCTGGTGTGTCATGCCAAATTTTATTACCTGTACCACTGATGAGATATTGAGGTAGAGTATTCTCAATAGAAGCCTGTCTCTCCTCAACTACTGATAGACGGTCAGCAATTCCTGCAGTCATGCTAGATGACAGTGACTGTCCGATAGTTCCTAACGTTATCTCCTCATTAGAGTCAGTGTAGACATCATAGACCACCTTGACTACTTTCTCAGTAGTCGTAGTAATATCAAATTGAGGATAGTAGAGAGGGATGATGTCACAGAGCTCAACTTCCTCCATTACCCCAAAATCTTGATAGTCCAAAGTATGTGATAAATCTACATAAGAGACCTCTGTAGAGATTTTAGGAGCTCCAATGTTGTTAGTCTTGATGTAAGACTGACCTAGCGACCTCAATTTCTCAGCTGTTGGAGGGTGCTTGTCATCAAATTTGCTTGAGAAATCTACCAGAGATATTCTTCTCTGAGCGTATAATCTCAAATAAGGACTATCTAGGATGTGCTCAGGCAATGTGACTAAGACCTCTCTTGACTCCTCATTTGATGACCTCTCACTTGCCCCATTGCTGGATGGTGTGTAACGTGCAAAGGGGTAAATAGAGGTATAATTACCGTCTAGGAGGCTCTCCTCCTCTACACTGAGCAGATTACGCCCGTACTCTAGCACGGTTGGAGCTTTACGCCCCATCTGCTGATGGAGAATGATGAGGTTATTATCAAACTCATATTCACCACCAAACACATCAAGGATAGAACCTGAAACACCACCTAAGGCTTTCCTAGCACTTCCAACCTTATCTACCTCCCATGAGATATTACCCAAAGTTCGGATGTCTGATTTAACATCAAATACATCATCACCTACCAGGCTCTCTTTCCAAAGTCTAAGAGCTGCCTCAGCGTTAACATTTGAGGCTCTTACAATAGGTTTCAGGGCAATGTCTGAGGTTCTCATGGAGATATGACGGGCATAAATTTCAATATGTTCACTACTATCCTTGACTATACGGTTAATCTCAAAGGTTTGCCATTTGGTTCTCTTTCCAGCGTCTGACTTGATTTTCATCTCCACTTTAAATACAGAGGCAAAATGGCCATTCACTGGATATTTGATATATAGGTCATAATTACCATTTCTCTCTCTGGTAACAGTGACCTTATAAGCGTCTGAAATCTCACCCAGCCCAAATGTTCTAAATGAGCGTTCATCAGCTTTATATAATACTGGGTTCATAGTTTAACCCCCCAATTAGGCACGGCTGTCATGGTAAAATTACCAGTCCATGAAATCCTATTGTTTCCGACATCAAAAAGAGGCATTCTGTGCTTACCGTTCCTTGTGATTTTATCCCAAGCTGACAGATTGCCACTGTACACTAGATGTTTTTGCATATCTATTATGAGCTCATTTTGGACGCTCTCAAGTGATAACTGGTAGCCATTGATGGTTAAAATACCATTACCATTACCTCTAATCTTAATTAGTGGCTTAGATTGCACATTACCTAGGTTTTTAAGTGTCATCCCATTTGTCAGAGGGATTTCATTGCGCCCTGTTTTTAAAAATTTGATGGGGTGAATTAAAAAGTTTAATTTCACCTCACCAAAATTCCTAAGCAATTCCTTGACGCTAAATGACTCAATGAAAGTGGCAAGATAGATATAATCAGTATCCCATGATAACTCTAACTCTTTCCATCCCTTGACATTGAGCCAGTCACTTATAGCTACCTCTGATGTAGATAATCTCTCAATCGTGCTTATTTTCATAGGAAACTCACGTTTGACAGGTTTAAGCCTTTGATTATCTTTCAAAAGCACCCCATCACGCCCTGGCACCTCAATAGTCTCAACATCATAGGAGGTAGAGCTAAATTCAATATCATTTATAATTTTTAACCCAAAATCACTAGATTTCTTGCCATCAAATTTAATAAATGTGCTCATTAAACACCTCCTAATCTCTCTTGTTCTCTATTTGTGTACCATGCCATCTCTTTCATGAGACGCTGTATGTCACGTTTCTCAGTCTCATCTACCTTGTTACCATGGTAGTTGAAATTGTACTGGTTGTTAATTTCTGCATTAGTGCCTGAGTCAGATTTTTCAGACTGAGCTTGTGCAAGTCCAAGGCTCATTTTTAATGACTGACTTAATGTGTTATTGCCAAGCCCAAGTAAGTCCTCAGCACCAAATTTAAAGGCTGACATCTCTCTTTGAACGTAGGCCAAGCTATCAGTAACATCTGAGGTGTTTTTTTCAATACCTACAGCGATACCTTGAGCAATGTAGCGCCCTACATTATCTCTAAAGAGCCTTGATGGTGAGTGTATCCTTGCTTTAGCTCTTGCAGCTCTCTCAGCTTGATAAACAAGGGCATTAGCTGCAGCTGTCACAGCGCCTAGGGCTGAATACATTCCACTTGCTAAACCTTGGCCAATCATTGAGCCTACATATTGCATAGTAGATACACCTCTCATCCCTGTTGCTTGGATTGAGTTGGCCATTGATGACATTGCTGACATTGCTGAACCAATGCCTGAGCGTATGCCATTTGTTATACCTGTTGAAACTCCACGCCCAGCCTGTTGGCCAGCTTGAGTCATTTGACTTGCTGATTGTCTTACCACATTAGTCATCTGTTGCATGCTTGCGCTCATTTGTGAGACAGCTTGTGTCATTGCTGACCTAATCACTGAATTAAGCTGAGACATAGCTGATACAGCAGAGTTAGAGATGTTAGCAAAACTAGAGGCCACTGTAGGGGCTGATGTCGCTAATTGCATGATAGATGTGTTGGCTGTCATAGCTGAGGCTGAAATTGCTGAGAATAGGCTAGGGATTGTGCTTAACACCCCACCTAATGAGCTAATAACTCCAGTCACTGCAGAAAATCCTGATGTCATTGCTGATGTAGCTGACATAGTAGCTGTTAAAGTACTTGATAAACCAACAAGGGCACTTTGTAAGACAGTAATGCCAGAAACTGCACCAGATAAGCCACTAAATGAGGCCACTGCTGATGTAGCAAATGTGCTCATGGCTGTTCCTGCTGCTGTCAGAGCGCTTGGTAATTGGTTAATGCTTGCGCTTAATGTACTCAATGCTGTTGGTAGGCTCTGCATAGCTACGCTTGCCGCTTGTGCTGATGTAGCTATCAAACTCAATCCCACTCCTGATTGTTGTAGTCCTGAGCCTGCTGTAGCGATACCTGAGTTAGCTATTGCTGCCAATCCCACAGCTGTTGCTGCTAGGGTTCCAACCAAATCACCAAGGTTGAGGTCTACTAGCATTTTTACACCTTGAGCCATCAACTTCACGCCTGCTCCAGCATTTTTAGCAGCATTACCCATGCTCTCAAAAATACCAGCAACACCATCAAGCACACTCCTAATAACTGAACCAAATGATTCTACTACGCCCTTGGCGCTATCTAGGATAGACTTAACTTGCTCACCAAATGTCTTAATCAAATTGGTCAAACTATCAATAATAGGGCTAATTTGATTGACAAGGTTATTAAATGACTCAATAAGTGACTGGATAATAGGAGCCGTTGAGGTTACCATCTCATTAATAGCTGGCACAAATGGAGCGACTGCTTGGACAATTTGGACAACTGCCTCAGTGACAATGCTAACCACTTGAACAAAAGTATCTGAAATAATTGCAACAATAGGGGTAATGGCTGTAGCTACCTGAGCAATGCCTGAGCTAATAGATGTTACTACTTGGCTAATAGCTGAGCCTAGTGCTGTGATCACTGGCGCTAACCCACTAAATGAGCTGATGATGGAGCTGACTGCTACACCTACAGCTAAAATCACTGAGGACATCATTGCAAATGATGAGGCTATAGTAGGGAGCACAGGTGCTACAATTACAAGAGCTTGCGCTAGTCCTTGGATAGCCATGTTTAGGATAGTACCTATAGCTGTACCTACACTGACCACCACATCACCGATAGCATGCAAGATAGTTGCTAGACCTTGGCCTTGAGTTCCCATCAAAGCAAATGCTGCTCCTAAAGCTAAAATAGGCACGGCTAATGCTACGATAGTTACAGGGTTAATCATAGATAAACCTTGACCAATCCCACGAAAAGCAGCCCCTATACCCTCGCCAATTCCTTTGGCCATTGTAGCTACACTCTCTCCTAAACTACGGATGACTGCTACGATTTGTGAACCTATTGAGGATACTGTTGATGTGGTGCCACTTAGTGCTGATGTAGCGTTACTTTTAAATAGACCAAAAGGATTGAACGATTTTAAAAAGTTAAATGCTTTGAAAGCAACAAGTGCTCCACCAATACCTACGACTAGACCTCTCCAAATATCTCCACTAATTGACTGAGATAATTTTGAAATCCAGCTAATGACTAATGAAATAGCGTTTACTACATGACCTGCAGCAGCTCCTATAATATCCCAAGGGATGACATCTGATAATTTTTCAGCAAGGTCTAAAGCTGCAGCTGTGAAATCCTTGAAAGCCTTATAAGCATTCTTAATAGCGCCAGTATTAGCAAATTCCTCAAAAGCAAATTGAACGCCAAGAGCTAACTCTTGAATGGCTACATTTACTAAAATCACTACATTAGCGATACCCTCAAAAACATCACTAAAACCATTACTATCACTAGTCAACTCCTCAAAAAGATATTGTACTATGAGCACAATATCTCTGATTGAGTCTGATATGTAATCAAATACGCCAGCTTTATTAAAAATAGCAAAGAAATTAGAGACCATTTGACCTGCTTGAGCAAATCCATTGGATAGACCTGAAATAAATCCATCTATATCAATGCTATCAAGCAAGCTCCCTAATTTATCTGCTAAACTATCAAAATTGATTTTGTCCAAAGCGTCTGAAACTGCATTGACTGCCTTAATTCCAAATGAATTGAGTTTATCAAAGGCTGGCATGAGCTTATTAGAGAGGCTTTCTTTTGCCCCATCTATCGCTTGGTCTACAGTTTTAAACTCTGTGGCCATCTTTTGGAAAGCGTCTGAGTTACCTGCTTTGTTCATAGCGTCAAAGAAATCCTCAGTCTTAACTTTCCCATCTTGCACAGCTTTTACAAGGTCAGCCGTAGACATTCCCATCTCTTTTGCGACTGCAGCCATCCCAGCAGGCGCTTGCTCCATCATAATCTTAAAGTCCATCCAAGCTACTTTTGGCTTACTTGCCATCTGTGTTGCCTGAGTTGATAATGATTTCATGGCTTGTGCTGGGTTTTCTGCTGACGCTGCAAGTCCACCAAAGGCCTTAACTAAGCTACCTACATTTTTAGTACCTACAGCGTCAAGCTGTGAGTAAGTATTAGCCATGTCAGAGGCTGAGTAGATGGTCTTGGTTGCAAAATCCTGCATTTCAGTTTTTGCTGCCTTAATTTCCTCAGATGAGCGCCCAAAGGCTTGGAGGTTTCCCTCAAATGTTTTCCAGGCTTTCTGTGAGCTGTTCAATTCTGAGGCCATCTCACGGATACCCCCAGTAACTGCACTGACCCCACTTGATAAGGCTGAGCCAATCAAATTAGCTCCCAGTACAGACTTGAATACAGAGCCTACTTTTTGCCCTGTACTCTCAAGGCCTCCAAAAAGAGACTTGAGCTTGCTGACTCCAGCCTGAGCACCTGAGCCATCCATGTCAACCTTGATAGTTACTGAACCATCTGCCATTTATTCCCTCCTTTCTAATTAGTAGTCAAAATCTTTAGGTAGAGCGTACTCTTTTTTAAGTTCTTTCATACTCTCTCTGTACTTCTTACTGTCTCCCTTTTGAGGCTTATAAGCTCTTATCTTGATAACCTCAGAGAATTTTGTATCACTTGGTAGGCCATTTAATAGAGCATTAAACTTTTTCCAGTGCAAACTATTCTGAGAGTCTATGAGGTCAATGCCGTATGCTTGCATAAATGATGAGTAAATATACTCAGCGTCATATTTCAAGCTAAATAATCTAGCACTGGTCTCTGATTGGCTCCTAGAGCGTATCTTGCTCTTAATCGGATTGCCTGCTAGGTCTAGCACTGGTGCCGTGTCTCTAGCTGGAATAAGCCTGATGTGCTCCTCAAATACCATCTTAAAGATACCAGTGGCCTCCTCAGGTGTAAGAGCCTGAGTAAGATCAACATTAGTAAATATCTGTAATGCAAGATAGGGCTTGTAAATCTCATCAATTTCATCATCATTGATAAGCTCAATGACTTTCAAGACCTTGTTAAAAGAGATGTTCATAGGGTACACATCATCACCAAGGACTAACTCATCAGTCAATTTCCTTGATAAATCTAGCATGTTAGTCTCCTAAATATTTCTTGAGAGCGTCTGTGTTGTTACGTTTCTCCCATTCTGAGATGACACCATTGATAGTCTCAAGTAAGTAGGCCATTGTGTCCACAGTAGACCCATTTGAGAAATCGTAGACTTTTTGATAAGCCTCAGCGTCAAATAACTCTGTCCATGAGTTCTTAACCATGTCTTGTAAAGCCTCAAATGCTTTGTCATCTTCTGCATTGGCTACTTTCTCACCCTCAGTTTTGAGGATTTTGCCAAGTTTTTCCATTTTGTGGATATTTTGGTCATTTCCGATAAATTCAAGAGTAAACTCTCCAAACTCTACAGGGATGACATTATCACGCTTTTTAATTACTACCATTATTTCTTTCTCCTACTAATTTTTTAATCAAAAATAAAAAGGGGAGTATTACCACTCCCCCTAAATCACGTTATCCGATTACAGCGGACTCCTTAGGTGCTGAGTTCCAGCTAATAGTACACTCAAAGCCCTCAAACTCAGACGCCTCACCGCCTCCAATTTTAATGCCAGAGGCTGTAGCTACGCCCACATATTGCTTTTTGCCATCAGCGTCAACAACTTTGAACCATAATTTACGTCCATCGCCAGTTTTAAAGCGCATGCCAGCAATGATAGCTTGAGCCTCGTCCTCTTTGATGTAGTCCCCCTCAAATGAGAACCCGTATTTTACGGATTTTACTACTGTTTCAGGTGTTCCGTCACCATTGTAGTAAGCTGTATCATCTGTCTCTTCGTCATTTTCAACCTCAGCGGTTGTCACTCCATCTGCAAGCCATTTCCAAGCGTCACCTGTTGGCTCTGTTGCTGCGTTTTCTGCTGACCAAGGCGCCACATAGTGTTTGCGCTTGGCGTTCTTTAATTTTGGCATTTAATTTCCTCCATTTACTTCAATTTCTGCCGTTACATCTAACATGTAAATATAAAAGCCTTGGTCATCACGGTCATTAAGGAATGGCTGTGAGACTTCAAGGCCTCTGAATTGATATGAGTTATTTTTGCTAGGTAGTTCTAAATCAAAATTAGCAAGAGCATGATTGATAGCCCACAAAATAGAGCTTGTTCTTTGATGGTCAAGTGTCTTGATAGCCACCTCAAAAATAAGGCTGATGTCTTGCTTGCCGTCCATGTACTCTTTTAAAATTTTGCCACCTGGCAAAGGATATAGGACTAAATCCTCTTTCTCTGATAAATAGTCAAGTCTACAAGTAAGAGAGAGGTTTAGTGTGTTGATGAAATCTCTTAATACTTCTGAAAAATCGTTGTTATTCATGCTTCTACTCCCATTGATTTTATCCCTACTCTCTCCCAGTCTTTAAGGTGTAGCGCTGTAGCTTTCAAGTCCCAGCGTTTACCAGTTCCTGGCGTGGTGTATTTACTGAAATAAAAAACCCTAGCCTTGTTGTAGCTAGAGCCGTAAAATTGGGCTCTGGCATAAGGCCCAGGGTACCTGACCCCATCTTTAGTAGCTTGGCCACTTCCACTGAGGTCACCACTCTTACGAGGAACAAAAGGGCTCATGTCTGTTAGCATTTGGTTAGCTATGGCCAGTTTCCCTTTTGCTAAAGCTGTTGGAGATACCTTATTTTCAATCCCTTTGAGGTCAATTTTGACAGATACGCTAGTTCCCATTAAATACACTCCACCTCATAACAAAATATTTTCTGTTTATGCGGATAGCTAATAGGCAATATAGCAGTAACTCTATATTCACGCTCACCATCATTGATGATGGCATTTTTAAAGGTATTATCTAAGGTAATAGGACAATGTTTAGGGTACACAAATAAGGTACTAGGTTTGGACTCTTTACGGCTGTTTTTTGTGCCTTGCACTTGATACTGTCTATCAAATCTGACATGTTTAAGGGTCACTGGGCTCTCTAATATTACTTTACCCCATCCGTCTTTTTCACCTGTGTCTTTTTTAATTGTTACAGTATCAATTAATAAACGCTTATCAATCTCTATCATATCCTACCCCTCTATACCCAAAACCTGCTGCTTTTAGCACGTTCAAGGCGTCAAGTGATAAATTATACCTAGAGCTTTCAAAGGCTTGTTTTGAGCCTCCCTGATAGCTTATATGAGTCCTACCTAATATCACTGTTGAGGCTGACTGTCTGTCATCAGCTGTAGCAATACCACTAGCGTCTAAATATGCCACTTGGTAAGCCGTAGCAAGTTTGACAGCTTTCTTTCTAAACTTGATTTCAGTTTCAAAATCAACAAAATCATAAAGATTATTAAGAAAGAGATTGATAGCTACCTCTGCCCTCATCAATAATTTTTCAAAGTTATCTACTTCATCAAATCCTAAATTCTTAAACTCATCTTTAGTCAAATAAGCGATAGTAACCACCTCCAATAATAAGAGGCGGTACTACTTACCCGCCTCTTTGGTTTCTTCTTTTTCGTCAACTGGCTCAAAGAATGGGCTCAACTCAGGATGTGACTGTTTGCCTTGAGCATTTAAGCTCTCAGCTACTTTGACATCCATGTCATACACTACATCCTTGTCATAGCTTTGCTCTTTGCCGTTGACATCAAAAACAACATTACTTGTTGCTTTAAACTGAGCCATTTAGTTTATTCCTCCACTTTATAGCCATTGTTTTCAAAGGCTGAAATCATGATAGGGTCTGACAGGGTAAAAGATACCCCGTCCTTAGTCAAAGTGACATCAGTTTTGACCTCTACTATTTCCTCTACTGTGTTATCATTAGCCATTGATTACCTCCTTAGGCTTTTTTGTGGACATAGATAGCCTTTTTCTTAGCGTCCAAAACGAAAGCGTCATAACGGATACGACCCTCAACAAGTTTCCCGTTGATACCTGGTGGGTTGTCATGGATCTTGTAGTCTTCCAACTTAACAGGTGATGTAGTAGCTGCTGGATGAGCGATAATAAACTCAACATCTGTAGGCATATATGTTGATGGTGTCAATACTACTGGCATACCGTCAATCATACCCACTTGACCCTTGATAGTGATTTCTTGCCCAAGGTCTGAGTTTTTGATGAATGTGTCATCAAGTTTAATCAGTTTATAGAATTTAGGAGACACATGCAAGATACGACCAGCCACAGGCACTAGAGCGTCTGACAACTTAGATTGTCCCTCAAGTACAAGCTCATAGGCGTTAGTTTTATTAACTGCACCTGTTCCAATATGTCCAGTATCAGCGCCTGAAACCATTGCTGATAGTCGGTACTTATCAACCTCAGGGATGACTACCTCTGAAATTTGACGGGCTAGAGATTTACCTGCCTCCATGACACCATTTGAGCCTTGCTCTGATTTTTTGTCAATCGTGAATGTGAATGAACGGTCTTTAGAGAGCGTCATAGTTTGGACTGTATTGCCAAGCTCATCAGCTGTACCGTAGCGATTTTGACCAGTAGCCTGGTAGTCATTCATTCCTGATGTAGCGACTGTGTAGACCTTGACTGTCTCAGCGTCAATGAAATCAAAATCTTGATTGACCGTGTTAGTAGTAAGAGCCTCTCTTGTAAAGCGCTCATCTACTTTCTTACTGAATTTTTCTGCGTAATTTACTGCCATTTATATTTTTCCTCTTTTCTTTTTGGTATTATACGCTATCAAAGCCAGCAAAAAGGGCTTTGTCCTCTGCGCTCAAGCCATCATCTGCATTACTTGCTGATGGATTGCCAGGCACAGAGATGTTAGGGTTAGGTTGCTCTTGCACTGTTTGGAATAAGTAAGGGCTTGACTCTCTGAGTGAGTTGATCGTGTCCTCAAGCTGAGGCTTGCCATCTTCTCCTAGCTCAATACTATCTAGGTCAATGAATTTCATCAAATCATCAGAGTTGTATGCACCTACATCTTTCAAAGCAAGGGCAATAGCATTGGTTTTGGTTACCTGAGCAAGATTTGCCTCACTATCAAGTTTATATTGCTCAAATTGGGCTTTGAGTTGTTCAAGTTGTTGCTTGCTTTCCTCACTAGCACCCTCTTTAGCTTGCAAGTCTTGGATAGCTTGAGTCTGTTGCTCAAGTTGTTGCTTTAATGTATCATTTTCAGCTTGTAGCTCAGATTTGGCCTGTGATTTTGCATTCTCAATACCTGCACCGTACGCTTGCATGATATTGTCAATCACTGACTTATCCTCAATACCTGCCTCAACTAACATTTCACGTTTAAGACTCATGTCTTAATCCTCCTTTTTACGTCACATGGACAAATTAAGACAGTTTTACGCCATGCTCCAGGGCAAAATAAAAAACCTGATGGACTTCCATAGGTTTATAGTGGTTTATTGTATGAAAAAAGCGCCTAGATAAAACCAAGCGCTAAGTTACGTTTTTTGAGTTCAGCCATGATAGCCTCCTCATCTTCTTTGGAAAATGTGGTAAACCTCAAATGTGATAATTCTTCATCTGTCATCTCAGATGGGATGAGCTTAGGAGAACTCAACCCCATTGAATCAATCTGAGAAAAAGCCTCTGATAAGTTCATTATTACTCATCCTTTCTGACATTCATTTCAAGGACTATGCCGCCCTTGTTTTCTTTCACACTAATTATATCATATTTAGTGCCTCTTGGTAAAATAATCTCACTTTCATTATCATTATCCGTGAAGTATATTTGATGATTTTTAGGAATGTTGATGATTGTTTTAACAGGTCTATTCTTAAAGTAATTGTACTTAGGAATATAACTCGTTGAGGTATACCCATCATTGCTATATTTGGCTTTACCTGAGTTCAACATGTCCATAAAGTTATCATAGTCTTTCAATAGGTGCTGATTTTGCTCAACTACTGATTTCAGATAGACATTATCATCAAACCTATTGACTTTGGTATTCTTCAAGATTTTGTTTTTCTCAACTACTCCATCAAGAGTATTTACAATCTTCTGATATTCAGGAGGCATTGCATTCTTATCCCTCAAGAATTTATTGATAGTAAAGCTATGAGCTGTGCCGATATAGCCCAAACCTTGAGGGTTTTCATCTGCATACAATACTTTGCGCTCAGTTTTAGTGATTTTCCCTCCAACTTTCTTAAATGCAGGTATTTCATCCTCTTTGATGTAATGATGTTCTGCCATCTTCTTCCTGAGCTTTACTTCTTTTTGAGCTTGAGAAAATGGATCATCATAGTATTTCTCTCTAGCATAATCTCTGTGTAGGTAAGGGTGTTGGCTCAAAAAACCTCTCATGGCTCCCTGTTTCATCCTAACTTTGCTCTTATACTTAGATATTAGCTCACTGTCTCCTAGTTTTTCTGCAACATGCAAAAGCTCCTTAGACTTCCTGATAGACCTCTCTAGGGCTCTCTGTTTAGCCTGTAGGTTTGCATTCGCTATAGCCTCCTCAGGTGTTAGGTCTTTTAAATGATCAGGCAAATCAGGCTTGTAGTTGATTCCTGGGATGTATGGTGTCATCTCATGAGTACAATTTATACCCTGACATCCAGCAGGATGACCATATCCATAATCAGCTAAAGCTAAGACACGCTCTCCATTTACTTCTCTAGCAACTCCAGTAGTTACTATCTGATGTTGCAAAGGAGCGCACATCTCTCTTGCTGTGGCTTTTTTGTGGTAGTAAAAGGTATCTATACCTAATTCCTCAGCTGGAGCCATTCTGACCTCACGATAGACCCTCCAAGCTGTGGATTTAATAACCTGCCTAGCGTAAGTGTCAGCTTTCCACCTCTTACCTTGGCTATCAGTAAAACCGTAAAAACCTTTCTCAGCCCATTTCATGACTGTATCAGAGATAGCTTTATCTGATGTAGTTAAACCTGTGACAACTTTGGCTACACTCTCCTCAATGATAGACTGATAGACCTTTCTGACACTCAGTGGTAGAGTGGTATTGATAAGATTATCTATGTCTCCCATGGTCTGATTGACATAAGCAGCTAAATTGGTCTGAATGAGTGAGTTATCAGTAAATTGTCCACCCATGGACTCCAGTAGTTGCTCTTTTGTGTCTTTATAGACCTTGTAGCCCTCATTTTGTATGACATACCTGAGCTGTTCCTCAGCAATTCCTGAGCGTTCTGAGATAAGTCTGACATTTTCATCATTAAGTAAGCCCATCTCATTCATTTTCTCAAGTTGCCAGATATAAGGGTTATCATTAAGACTAGCAGAGCCACGCTCTTTAATACGGTCTATTACTTGGTCAAAAAGGTCAAGAGTTAGCTGATGGTAAATATCAGCGACTCTACTAGCGTCAAGCATTAGCTGCTGATCATTTAGCTTGATTGGTTTCTTTTTGACATCAGCCATTTAATCACTCTCCATAGACTCCTACATCCTCAGAGCTACGCTCATCATTTACATCATCAATGACATTGCCATCAATCTCAGCCTTAATCTTTTTGGCTTTTTCGGGTGTCACGTTTAGGACTTTCTCAATAGCCATTGTGTCAGTACCAAAGCCAGCATTGACTACTTTTATCCAATAGTCAAGCTCTGCATTTCTGTCAGTAAAGACACCATCATCAAGGTTAATGCTGATTTTGTCCATCTCAGGGATGTTTCCCTTATAGAGTTTGTAGGCTTTGCCTAACTCTAGCATTGAAATAATAAGCTCTTTTAGTGATTGCTCTACTAGGCTCACAATACTATTTCTCATTTGGTATGTGTCAGAGTTCTCAGAGACAATCTCTGTAGCTGTTTTCATTGACTTACCGTCAAAGCTAAACATGCCAGCTGATACGCCAATTTGCATTTCAAAGAGCGCCAAGCCCTCGTTAATAGCCTTGATGTAGTCATCTGACCTGATAGGTGTAGTAAGGTCTGTGATACCTATACCTTTATCCATATCCCCTGAGTCAAACTGCTCATAGACATTGTGGCCAGCCTCAAACTCACGCTTGACTACGACATTATCACCATTTTGGTCATATTCTGTTTTAATCATTTGGCTAGGTACTGCCACTCTACGCTGACCCATCTTGACCTCCCACATAAATTCATCATATGTGGTATTAAGAAAGTCTATTGTAGTTTTAGCGTTATCAAAGATAGACAAGCCTAGAGGACTATTGATGTCTTTATTGTTCATTCCTGGAGGTTTTAGATAAGTGAATAGTGGACGGCTCAAGCCATTTAACTCTACAACTTCCTCTAAATCCTCATAAATCTCTGACAGTGGCACTCTTGAACCTATTGCATTCTGATTATCAGACCTGTATAGCTCATTTGATACCGTGTATTTGTCATTTGACCACTCATGAAACTCAATCAGCGTGTAATATCTCTGCTTGTTTCCATCTGCTTTAATTGTCTTGGTCACGATTGCAGCGCTAGACACATCCTGAGTGTTGCTTTGCAGTGGCAAAAAGATAGGCGCTTGAATAAATGATACTCTTACACGCTCACCATCCACATAAGGCCTCATAGCAAGACCACCAAGAGCCAAACAGCTCTCAAGGTATCGCTCAAAATTCTTTGTAAATCGGTCATCTTGTAGCTGTTGTTGAATAAATTTATTAGCTTGCTCATCATCTACCTTAATTTCAGCCTGTTCATTAAATACAAGGCTTGCAATTTTCTTAGCAGCTGTACGGCCAATAGGTAAATGGTTGAAATCTCTTTTATTTTTAGTCCCATTACTATCTTTGTACTCTACTTGAGGGTAATGGCCTGAAAAATACCTAATATTCTCCCTAATACGGTCATACTCTGCTGATGATACTGCTATTTTTGGATGGTCAGTGATGTATGTTAGATTTTGAGTAGTCATCACATATTTACTCCTTTTAAAAATATCTTTAATTTTTTGGACTATTCCCATTACTAGCTCCTTTAGGCTTTTAGATTTAACTCTCTAGCGTTATCTAGGACAAAATACTTGAAACCATCTACTGTATGGTCATCCTCTTTGATGACTTTAGGGTCATCAGTATTGATGGTCTTGTCATCATATCGGTACATCTTATGCTCCTCAATGAATACCCTGTTATTTTCAGTATCAAGGTAATAAAAACGCCCCTCAGCTAATAAACTGATAACCATGTCAATCATGGTCTGGTTTTTCTTCTTAGCAACTGGGTGCCAGCGTTCTCCATAATCTCTAAAGTATTGATTTCTCAAAGCTCCCTCCGCACTATCTATAGTCATCTTGAGTTTAGGTACTCTGTACTGTTTCATGACGCTGTCTATAAAATCATGTATCATCACAGAGAGCTCACTAGGTGCCTTTTTGATGGTCTTTCCAGCTGGGCTATAGTAAAAAGTATCTAATAGGATGACCTTACCCTTAGCTGTGAGCCCATAAGCTCCACAGGTTGTAGCTGATTGCTGGTGTCCAGTATCCATGGCAAATGATATGCCTATCAGCTTATCATCCTCAGGGAGGCTCTGTAGTGGTTTAAAATAGCTCATGTTATAAACATGATTACCAAGACCGATGACCTCTCCTAAATACATCCATCTGTAGTAGTCAGGGTCAGTCTCTTTATAGCGCTCTATCTTCTCAATCATTTGCCTAGACAAAAAGCCTAGTCTATCATCAAGGTAGGTGCTATGATGTATCATGTATGTAGGGTCACTAGCTTTTTCAGCTACCCACTCATTTATCCAGTCATAGGGATTGCGTGGAGGGTTATAAGTGAAATAGACCTTTACCTCTTTACCGTTTGGGAGCTCTTGACGGATGAAAGTATCCTCAACTATGTCAATATCCTCACGACCTGCGAACTCAGCAAGCTCCTCAAACCATACAGCCATGACATAGCCTTTAGCTATTTTCTGTGACTTGAGTTTCATAGGGTCATCTACACCGTAGAAATAAAAAGCCGTTCCTGTCTTGATATGAGTTATCTGTAAGGGAGATTTGCCAAATTTAAACTGGTTAGCTAAGCCCATCTCATAGATAGCCCATCTAATTTGCTCATATACTGACATTCTCAAGTACTTGCCTACTTTGCGTAAGACTACCACATTACCCATTGGGTCATTGATAAAGTCATTGACAAGATCAATAGATACTACTGATGACTTAGTAGAGGCACGGCCACCCTTGAGCACTACATGGCTCTTAGTTGTATATAGGACATCATCAAATACTGGGTTAATCAATTTGGCTAGGTTCAGTGTTACCATTGTACTCACTCCTATCAAATGTAAATCCAGTTATGACTGTATCATCTTCATCATTAGATCCTAACTGTGCCTTGAGGTTATCAATCCTCAAACGCTGCTCCTCTGTGACCAGTGGAGAGCGTGTAAGCTCATCATAAGTCTTTATCATGCCTCTGAGTTCAGCCTGAGCTCTTGCTATCGCTGTGATGGCTCTACTTTGCTTATCCCATGATGTATGAACCTCATAATTCTCACTACCTTTAGCTGTGCTTGCAATAAGCATGGTAGTAGTGTCCTCAATGTCTTGCACATACAAAATACGCTGAGCATGTAATAAGGTTGCATAAGTAAGCGTGATATTTTCCCAAAGGATGTCAATAGGACTCATGCTCTTAACTTCCTCTATAATCTCAGATAGACCCTCAGGGAGAAAGCGTCTCCTTAGACCATGTGTGACAGCATTTGAGTTACCTTTAGGCGCTCCATGTCCTACTGCGTTCTTATTCCCAATAGGTGCACCTCTTGACTTTTTGGGTGCACCCTTTTTATTTCGTGTCCATCCATGTCTACGTTGCCAAGATTTAACGGTATTGATAGAGACATTATACTTGTCAGCAATGTCTTTATACTTCATACCTTTTTGATAATCTTTTCTCGCTAGTTCACTATTAGCCATGCCCTCCTCCCTGCTTTGTTTAATTGGTAAAATATAAAAAAGCCACTCAATGAGTGACTGTATGCGGTAAGTGGGTGCCTCCCCCACCAGAGCCTTATATAGCGCTACTTTATCTCTGTCCTACAGGTTAATTAGCCTAAATCTAATTACCGCCCTATACCCCTATTGTGATAGCTACTCACAGAGATATAATGGGAACGACAGGACTCGAACCTGCGACCTTTTGAAGTAATTATCAAAAGCTCTGCCAACTGAGCTACGTTCCCTCAAAATGCAAGGTGACTACATCCTTGCAAACTGATAGATACTACATTTGTTTTTTATTTTGTGTAGTCATTAAGATAGCGCCTGGAATTGAACCAGAGGCAAACCGTAGGAGCAACATTTTTAGAGGTTTACCGTAACCTTTACCACTACCATAAGAGGCCGTAGCCTCAAAAACATAAGGAGATAATATCAAACCTTTTCAGCATTTGACACTATCATTTTATCAGATTTAAAACTTCATGCCTGTACAATCACTATCATTTACTATCAATTCGCTAAGAATACTGTCAAGCTCTTTTATTGCCTGTTTTTTAAGTCTGTAGTAAGTAGGCGAACTGATACCACCAAGGCTGTCACAGATGTCATCTACATACATTTTATTTATGTATGTCATCCTTAATACTGTCCTATACTTTGGATTTGATAGCTTATTTATTAGCCTGCTCAGTTCTAACTTTCTATCTATGATTTCTTTAATGTCATGTTCTATTTCTTGTTTCATAGTGATTAGTTGAGCATACACATCATCAATTTTTTTAACTTGGCCACTTTGGACTTTTACATCAGTCCATTTAGGGCTTGAGAGTAGGCCAGCCTCAAGCTCATTGATTTCATCTATACGGCTCTGGATGTCCATGTCCAAGCTCTGTAACTCTGTCAAGAGTTCTTTAGCTCTGCTCACTCTCTACCTCTCCTTTAGTTTAACTCATTCAAAATTTTTGTAGTTTCTTCATAACTCAAATTGACTTTTACTTTTTGTTCCTCGTATCCAAAAAGTCCCATAAAATTAGAGATCCTGAAATAAATGATGGTAGTATTGTCATGATTTTTAACAACTGAAAATACATGTTTGAGCATGTCTTTTCTTAATGAAACATTAGGAAAGACCACCAGCTCTAGCTTATCTTCTTTAGTTGTTTTCTTTGTTTTTGCAACTCCTGAATACGGGTATTTTTTAGGTCTCATTTTCCTGCCTCCTCTGCCATACACTGCAACCATACAAGGCTCTCATATAAATCCCTTGCATGGCTCTTGATATTTCCTAGCTCATAGCTGTCTAGCTTATCTGAGTTGTTTATAATATCAATTTTTAAATTATTGATAGCTAAAATAAAGTCTTTCATTCTATAATCTCCTCAATCTCAATACCTGGGCAATCAAACACCCAGCCAAAACCAGCTTTTTCTAATTCTTTTCGGGTGAATTTACTTCTTAATCTGCTTTGTAAAAATCCTAAGAAATTCTCATCTTTAATACTTACTAGATACTGTTCTACTGCTTTTAATTTCACCAGATACCTTTTTTCTTTATCAACTTCGTAGCCGTAAAGTATAGCTTCTATCAATCTTTTTCTGTTTTTAAACAGCCTAACTTCTCTCGTCAAGTGTTTTAATTCTGTGCCGTCTTTATCCGTTAAGTGATAACCCCAGCCCGTTCTTGAAATATGATATAAAGCTGTTGTAACATCATTTTCACAATTAAAATCAAACGTTTTAAGAAATTTTTCTTCTTCCTCAGATACTTTGACCTTTTGCGGTTCGTCTAATTCTCTGACTAAACCTAAAACTAAATTCTTGTCAATCTTTGGTCTGATAAAACCAGTATTATTTGGCATAGTTTCAATTCTCTCAATCAATTCCTGTTTATTCATTTCTCTTATTCCTCTCCTATCAAGATATTTAGTGGTAACCCAAAGAAACTAGCCACATCCTCAACTTTGTATAAATTAGGTTTTTTCTTCTTATTCTCCCAGTATGAGATACTTGACTCTGAATAACCAAGTTTTTCTGCTAGGTCAGCAATCGTCAAGCCTCTCTCTAGTCGTTTATGTCTTAGCATAAAAGCAAAGCGCTCAAGCTGATTTTTTGACAATGGTTTTTTATAGTCCATCTACATCACCTCTCAAATCTTGCTCTTTGACATAAGAACCATTGACCATTTTACCTTTTCGGTTCTTAATTTCATCCCATGCCATTTGAAAACACTCAGAGATAGACCAGCCTCTTTGTTGACAATAGATAGTTAATACTACCAAAATATCTCCTACAGCGTCCATGCCCTCGTTCTCACGATTTTTGAGATGTGCCTGGGCTAATTCTCCAGCCTCCTCAAATAATTTTAATGCTTGAGCTGTGCTATTATCTGAGTTATCTAACCCTCTTTCTTTCGCCCAGTTCTCAACTCTATTTACTAATAACTCCATATTAGTTGCCATTTTTTGCTCCTTTATTTCAAATGTGTAGGCATGTCATCACCTACTCTGATTTTCTCAATTGGCCTCCTACGCCTCTACTACTGGAAAGTGGATTTTACCAATAACTAGCGACCCTACACTGTAGTAATAGCCACCATTGCCATCATCAGCCTCACATTCTGCCAAAGCTATTGGATTTTGATTGTGGTAAATAGTGACCGTATTCTCACAAGTGGTTCCGTCCCCATTGTCAAATTTTGTGGGTTCTCCGATTTTTACATCAGTAATGACTGCGTCTAGTGTGACATTCTTGAACTCTCCACCTGCTGAGGCACAGCAATCACTTTCTGACATTTCAATAGTGACCTTTGTCCCGTCCTCAAGTTCCAGGTGGTCTTTGTCCCACTTCACAATACGCTTATAGAGTAACAACTCTTTCAGTTCTTCTAGTGAGCCATAACGCTCATCTTTGCTGCCCCACATGGAGCACCAATCTGGTATTTCAATAGTTTTGGTCATCTTAATTACCTCTTTTCTTCAAATAGTCAGGGATTTCGTCACCTACTCTGATACTCTCATATTGTTCCTTGGTCACTAAGAATTTCCCTAAAGAGGGCACTGTGACAGTATAGCGCCCCTCTATGATTTCTTTATCACTGATTTTCCCATGTATTCCTGATCCAGCATTATCAACCTTATAAATTATTATGGGTTGTTTGCTAGTTTCAGGCGGTTTTTTGAATGGTTCAATATTACCCAAAATAAGACCGGCCAAGAAAAATACAATACATATAATGGGGTGATCTATATTATCTGTTAGCCATTCCATCTTATCCCCTCAATTTCTATTTCTATCCTAGGATTTAGGCTGTAAAATTTGCCTACATCATGCAAAGCTATCTGTCCATCATCTTTAAATACAATCCCTGACATGCTGTCATAAAGAGCTTTCTCATAGTTATCAATGTCAGGTTTTTTGTCTACTGGTATAACCTCATCAATGAGAGCCTGATGATATTTCTTGACCTTAGAGATGTACTGAGGAGGCTTGATGTAAAATCTAAGCCGTACCCTCAAAGCTCCCTCAAGTATTGACTGCCCCATGTACTGATTAGCAATGAGTAACTGGCAACTATTGCGCCATGCTTTCATGCCCTTATCTTCGTAAGTCGTGGTAAAATTCCCACGTCTTGCAAACCTTGGCCGTGATTGAGGCTTAGGCTCAATGTTCAGGGTTAATTTCATCCTAACTAAGCTCCCCTCTCAATCCACAGAGATCAAAAAGATTTTGTTTGTTAGCCTCGATATATTCAAAGAATATTTGTAGCTCAG
>CALIQN010000053.1 GCA_938044045.1 uncultured Peptococcaceae bacterium | reverse complement strand
ATATAATGAATGTATATTATTAAGGATAGGAGAAGAAAATGTTTAAGTTTAAAAAATTTTTATCAGTAATTATACCAATAGCAATTGTCTTAGTAAACCTGTATCCGAGTCAGGTAGAGGCAGCACAAGTTACAGCTCAAAAGGCAACTTATAGCATTACAGTCAACACTAAAGTGATTGATCAGACTGACAAAAAATATCCATATTTGGTTTATAATAAAGTGCCTTACATTCCTCTTTCACCAGAGGATAAAGCTTTACTGGGTTTGAAATCCTCTTGGGTAGCAAAAACAAAGAAAATTTTTGTCAATTCTTCTGTGACGAATCCTGATACCTTTGCCCTTAGTCAAGCTTATAAGGCAAGCATATTAAAGGAGAATAAGCCTATTATAGCAACGACCAATCCGCATAGACTATTTCTCAATGGACGTTTACTCACACCAAATACGATGAAAAATCCAGCCCTAAACTATCGTAGTATTACTTATTTGCCTGTAGATTGGGATATTATGGTCAATCATTTTGGTTGGTATTATCATTTTGATTCAGTAAATGGTTTAGTTATTTCAACCAATGAAGTTCCTCTTGCCACTAAGAAAAAACAGCTTGCTGTCTATAAAAAAGAAATTAAGGTTTATCAAAAGGCAAGTAGTGCCTCTGAAGTGATTGGGGTAGCAAGAGCAGGTCAGATTTTTATTTTTGATAGTGGTGAAAATGGTTGGTATAAGGTTAATCTCGCAAACAATAACTATGGCTATATTTATAAAGACGGTGTAGATGTTGATTTATCTCGTTTTAAATCCTTATATCGAAAGGATCCAGTCCTTGCAACTGCACCAAAGGCTACAACTAGTGAAGCAACAATAGCAACAGCACCAAAATCAACAGTACAGGTTAAAGAAATTAATAAGCAGGTAGAGGTTAATAGTGATGTGGTGAATTTACGTAGTGGTCCAGGTACTACCTATGCTATTAAAGCTTCAGTAAAGAAAAATGATATCTTACAAGCCATAGGTGAGGCGGATAATTGGTATAAGGTCAATTATCAAGGACAGACGCTTTGGATTGCTGGTTGGCTCACTTCTGCACCAGGTAGTGTACCTAAAGGGGAAGTTCTAAAGGCGCCAGAAGATACTTTGGATGATAATATTGGTAATACCACTACTGTTGCAACCAATCAAAATTACTCGGGTGCCCAGTCTACAGTAACTTATCTTAATAGAGAGTTTTCTCAGGGACAAAGTACGGTGAGCTTTGACATTGGTTCAAGTGCAATCAGTGTAGATAGTAGTCGTGGTGGAGAGCTTGTGTTAAGAATAAAAAATGCTAAGGTCGGTAATTTAGGAAAATTGGCAAATGGCTTACCGCCTTTTAATCACCTAGAAGTCGTTGCCAATGGTAAAGATGTGCTTTTAAAAGCTGGTGTTGATTCAGGTGATTTCTTTAGATTTTCACAAAATAATAGTAGATTTGATATAACAGCAGTAGATAAACACAAAAATGGACGTGTTGGTTTAGCGGGCAAAGTCATTGTTATTGATCCGGGGCATGGTTCTTATGAGGCTAGAGGTAAGGACTATGGTGCAGCAGGTAAATCTGGTGTGACAGAATATGATGTGGTAACCCCAATTTCTATGAAATTAAAAGCTAAGTTAGAAGCAAATGGGGCAAAGGTGATCTTAACTCGTGGTGAAGCCTTTAAGACCATTGGGCTATCAGAACGTGCTTATGTTGCCAATGAGAATAATGCTGATGCCTTTGTCAGTATCCATGCAGATAGTTTCCCATCCGATACTAAGGTATCAGGATCAAAAGTATTTTACTATGATGGCAATGCACGTCTCACCACTCAAGTACAATCAGAAGTGAGAAAGGCGCTTGCCACAGCTATTGCCGATCAAATCAGACCGGTTAGTGGTAGAGCGCAAGTGAATATGGCGAATTTTGCAGTCAATAGAGAAAACAGGGTACCATCAGTCCTTGTAGAAACAGGATTTTTGTCTAATCCTGAAGAAGAAGAACGTTTGGCTTCATCAGATTATCAAGATCAGATGGCGCAAGCTATTTGTGAAGGGTTAAAAAATTATTTTTCTTATTAAAACTTCAAATTAAAAAATAACGCCTACCTTCCTCAATTACGAGGGAGATAGGCGTATTTTTAATCACATAGTGCCTGACTAATACTGCCATGGATAAGAAGTGTAGCAATCTTATCTCGAGGGGTAGGATCTAAATTGATAATAACAATGGTGTCTCCTTTAAAATAATCAATAAGTCCTGCTGCTGGATAAACTGCGAGCGAGGTACCTGCGATGATGAGCATATCTGCTTTTTGCAAGTGGCTAATGGCCTCAGCGATGACATGATTATTGAGACTTTCTTCGTATAGAACAACATCAGGTTTGATGATGCCCTTATCATGTTCGCATAGGGGAATGTCATCAGTGTCTCTGATACTATCCTCTGAGTAAAACTTGTGGCATTTCATACAATAATTTCTAAGGATAGAACCATGCAGTTCAAATACTTTTTGACTGCCAGCTTGTTGGTGTAAGCCATCAATGTTTTGCGTGATAATGGCTGAGAGTTTACCTTCTTTTTCTAATTCTGCCAACTTATAGTGAATTTTACTTGGCCCTTTATTAGGTGCAAGTAGGATTTTACGATAAAAATCAAAAAAATCTTTTGTGTGCGTATCAAAAAAAGAACGACTGAGCATCTGTTCAGGAGGGTATTTAAAATCTTCTCTGGCATATAAGCCATCCTTGCTTCTAAAGTCTGGGATGCCACTTTCTGTCGAAACACCGGCGCCACCAAAAAAGACAATGTTGTGGTGCTCTTGGATCAGTTCATTTAATTTCTGGTTCATGATTGGCCTCTTTTCTTAATATTTTGAAAAATTCTTGTAATAGGGCATAACACTCCTCTTTAAGAATGCCTGAACGAACACGAATATTATGTGGAAAACTGGGAAACTGGACGAGGTTTAATTGAGAACCACAAGCCCCATAAAGTGGTTCATCAACACCATAAATAATCGTTTTTATGCGTGCATTAATTAAGGCGCCTGCACACATGGGACAAGGCTCTAGGGTGACGTAGAGTTTAACATCATCCAAATGCCAAGAATGGAGTTTTTCTCCTGCTTTTCTAAGGGCGATGATTTCTGCATGTGCTGTAGGATCCTTGCTATACTCTCTTTGATTGTAGCCTGTAGCAATAACCTCATGGTTTTTTACCAAGACACAGCCGACAGGGACATCACCATTTAGAAGGGCTTTTTTTGCTTCTTTTATAGCAAGTGTCATATAATAGGTATCTGTATTCATTTTATATGTCCTTTTTTAATCTACTATTTCAGATTTAGATAAAATTGTCAATTATCAATCGGCTATGAAAGGAATATATGAGAGAAGGTCGATAAAGTGAAAATTGATGTGAGAAATTAAATTCTGTTAATAAAGAAGAATTCATATGGATTGAATTAACTATTGATATTAAAAGGACATAGAATGTATAATATAGAGATGAATGATTTAGTTAAAGAGGTGATTAGGTGAAAGTAGTCTTAACTGGAGGAGGAACAGGGGGTCATATCTATCCAGCTTTAGCAATAGGCGACTATCTTCGAGCGATGGATAGCGAAACCGAGTTGCTTTATATTGGGACAAAAAAAGGTTTAGAAAGTCAAATATTGCAATGGGCAGATATTCCACTCAAAACTGTTTGGGCTTCTGGATTAAGCAGAAAAATAAACCTTGCTTTTTTTAAAGCACTCCTTAAAACATTCATAGGCACACTTCAAGCCATAAAACATTTAAGGAAATTTAAGCCAGATATTGTTATTGGTACTGGAGGCTTTGTATGTGCACCAACGATTCTTGCAGCACGATTACTGAGAATTCCATGTCTTTTACATGAACAAAACGCTTATCCGGGTTTGACTAATCGTTTACTTGCACCAATTTGTAGTGCTGTGATGACTAATTTTAGTGAGGTTGGTTCTTATCTCAGTCCTAAGGCAAAAATTATCGAAACAGGCTTACCAATAAGGGAAAGCATTTTGATGTTAAGCAAAGATGAGGCAATGGAAAGCTTTGGCTTAGATAAAGATAAAAAGACCTTACTTGTTACTGGTGGAAGCCGTGGTGCTAAATCTATCAATGATGCCATGGTAGGCGTTTTAGAAAAGCTTTTAAAATATGAAAATTTACAAATTATCTTTGCAACAGGCAAGGATAACTATGAAGAGGTATTAGCTCAAGTAGAAAAATTATCTTTAAGTGAAGAGAAACGAAAAAGATTGATTTTAAAATCATACTTGCATGATATGCCCCATGCCTTAGTGGCCAGTGATATTGTCTTATCAAGAGCAGGTGCTACTTTTATTGCTGAAATGACAATATTGGCATTACCAGGTATTTTAGTACCCTATCCTTTTGCCAGTGAAAATCATCAGATGTATAATGCTAAGGCCATTGTTCAAGCTGGTGGGGCAGAATTAATTGAAGATAGTGAGCTTAATCCCTTGAAGTTGGAAGAAATGTTGAAACCATTTTTATCAGATAAGGATTATTACTATAGTAAAAAAGCAGCCTTAGAAAAAATAGCACATAAAGATGTTTTAGAAAAAATAAGAAAAGTTGTTATGGAAACAAAAATATAGAAAAATAAAAGTAGGTGAAGTGCTTTGAGTCAAATGGTATTTAAAAAAGTACATTTTATAGGTATTGGTGGCATTGGAATGAGCGCCATTGCGGAAATATTGTTGGCACAAGGCTACAAAGTGAGCGGGTCAGATGTTACTGAATCTGATAGAATCAAAAAAATGCGTGAAGAGGGTGCAGAAATAGCGATTTCTCATCATCCGCAAAATATTGCAAGTGATGTTGATATTGTTGTACGTTCTACAGCAATCCGTGAAACAAATCCTGAATATATTGAAACTAAAAGAAGGGGCTTGCCGCTTTGGCATCGCTCTGAAATGCTCGCCTATCTTATGCAAGATAAAAAAGCGATTTGTGTGGCTGGATCTCATGGCAAAACAACCACTTCTTCTATGATAGCGTTGATGTTTGAAGATAATTTACTTGAACCTACTATTGTTGTAGGTGGTGTGATTAATGAGCTTGGCACAAATGCTAAGTATGGTAAAGGGGAATGGCTTGTTGCTGAGGCTGATGAAAGTGACGGCTCGTTAATCAACTTTTCCCCCTGGGTTTCTATTGTGACCAATATTGAAGAAGATCACCTAGACCATTACAAAGATTTAGAAGCGATTAAGCTAGTATTTGAAACTTTTGTGAGTAAAACCAACCCTAAAGGATTTACCTTTTTGTGTACAGAATGTCCTGAGGCGATGAGTCTTAGAGATCTTTCTCCTGCACGTGTATTTACTTATGGTTTTATGGAAGGTGCAGACTATCAAATTAAAAATCATTACCAAAATGATAAAGAAAATACAGCAGATATCTATCATAAGGGTGCTTTTTTGGGTAAATTAACTTTAAACATACCTGGGAAACATAATATTTTGAATGCAACAGTTGCCCTTGGCTTAGGCCATCTTTTAGGTTTATCCTTTGAAGCGATGAATCGCTCGCTCTCTCGTTTTGGTGGCACTAAGCGAAGATTTCAATTGGTAGGTAATATTAATGATGTCAAAATCATTGATGATTATGCCCATCATCCAACAGAAATCAAGGCAACCTTAGCAGCAGCAAGAGCCAGTCATAAGGGTCGCTTAGTTGCTGTTTTTCAGCCTCATCGCTATAGTAGAACTCAATTTTTAGCACCTGAATTTGCCGAGTCTCTCAAAATGGCGGATGAAGTTTTTTTAATGGATGTCTATCCCGCTGGCGAGGATCCAATAGAGGGTGTAGATAGTACACTTATTGCCAAATTTTTAACAGATAGAGATGTTGAAGTGCTTGAAGCAGAAGTTTTGACAATGCGTTTAGCAGAAATATTAAAAAAAGGTGACATGATTATCTTTATGGGCGCTGGTAGTATTTGGAAAGAAGCGACAAATTTGGCAAATTATCTAAAAAAGTAATAAATCGGATAAATTTGTTAATTTTAACATAAAGTATTAGACAAACAATAAGTATTATTGTTATAATAACGAATGATACCTTGATTACATTGAAGAGGTTGATGAGTTTGGACAAGGTACAAAAAAAACATGAAGATAAGAAAAATAAAAGTAAGAAAGACAAACATGATAGTAAGAAAGCAAAACCAAAGAGAAAATTTAGCAAGCACTTTAAAAATATGATGTATTTATCACTTGTGATTGCTGTGGTCATTGGTATTTTATTATCACCTATTTTTTCTTTGCAGACGATTACACTATCAAAAACAAAATATGTTGATACTGTGGCCTTAGAGAAAAAATTATCAACTCAAAAGGGAAAGAATCTTCTTTTGCTTGATAAAGATAAGGTTTTAGCGATTGTGAAATCTAATCCTTATGTTAGTAGTGCTACAATAAGCAAACGTCCTCTACATAGTCTGGTGATAACCATCAAAGAAAGAGAGCCTGTAGCGATTTTGCTTACGAATGATGTTAGTTATTTGATTGACAAGGATAATAGAATTTTACAGGTAAAGCAGGATAATGATGGTTATGATTTACCAATTATTTCTGGTGTAGAATTAAAAAATGGCGAGAAGCTTGGCGATGTTATAGATAATGATGGGGTACTTTTAGCATTAAAATTAATTATTGAAAATAGTGATGAGCTTTCTCAATTGATTCAGGAAATTAATG
>CALIQN010000052.1 GCA_938044045.1 uncultured Peptococcaceae bacterium | reverse complement strand
ACGCATGCAAGTTATTTCAACCTTACCAGATAGATACGAGGATTTCAATTCTTGCCATTGATTTTTCTAGGGCTGATGAGCGTTATTATCATCAAGTCAAGGATCTGCCTCATGTCCTAGCGACTGTAGCAGAGGCTGGTAATACCAAAGAGGCAGAGCTTGCAACTGTCAAAGAAATTGTCAAAGACCTTGCCAGAAGTCTCTTAGGGGAGCGGGTCAAGTCTGCCATCAATGTCCCTCGGCTCCCTTTGAATACTCAAAGAGAAAATTATAGCGAATTTTTTACCTTTTTGGGAGAATTGTCCAGTGCGCGCTTTCAAGCCTTGCCTAAGCGTATAGAGCTGATTTATGAGGGCAATATGAGTATCAAGCTAGATGAAATCTTACTTGCTCATGATTATTTCTTGGGACTAGCAAAAGGGCTTGGCGACAGCAGTATTAATCACATCAATTCTCGTCTATGGGCAGAGGAAAGAGGTGTGGAGCTGGCCTTTTTTAAAGGGGATAGCCACGGGGCAGAAAGCTTTGTCCTTAGGCTTTTTCACCAAGGAAAAATCTATGAAATTGCCGCTCGTATGCTAGGAGAACATTGGCAAATACTGGGCTGGGATGATTATCACTTTATCGCTGAGCCGACAAGACACCTTTTGATTTTACCCCACAGCAATCGTCCAGGGATTGTGGGTAAGGTAGGGAGTCTCCTTGGCGAGCGAAAAATAAATATTGGCGGAATGGTCTTAGGACACTCGCCAAGCGATTATAATCGTGCTATGATGTGGATACGCTTAGACAGCGCCCCAAGTGGTGACTTGATGGACGCTTTTAGAGAAATGCCGGAAATTTTAGAGGCAACTTATATTTATAGCGAATGTGCGAAAGGAATGGAAAACCATGTTAGACATCAAACGGATAAGAGAAGATAAAGAAGGGATAGAAAAAGCCCTAAGTCGTCGTGGTACGGCTTTTGATTTGAGCGAATTACTTGACTTAGATAAGGAAAATCGCCGTCTTTTGACCGAAGTAGAAAGCCTAAAAAATGAACGCAATGTCAAAAGTAAGGCCATAGGTGAACTCAAAAAATCTGGTCAAGATGCTACCAGTGCCATGGAAGAAGTTGGTGCCATCAATGATAAAATCAAGGCGAGCGAAGATAGCCAAAGACTAGTCTTAGAAAAACTCACAACTATCATGCAAACCTTGCCCAATGTACCGGAAGCAGGAATTCCAGATGGTGGCGAGGAAAATTTCCGCATTGAACGCACAGTAGGCGAGGTGCCACAGTTTGACTTTAGCCCTAAGGCACACTGGGACTTGGGACAAGCCTTGGACATCTTGGATTTTGAGCGTGCAGGCAAGGTCACGGGGGCAAGATTTACCTTTTATAAGGGGCTTGGGGCAAGATTAGAACGTGCCTTAATCAGCTTTATGATTGATATGCACACCGACCATCATGGCTACATTGAGCTTTTGCCACCTTATATGGTCAACAGCGCCTCTGCTTTTGGGACAGGACAGTTGCCAAAATTTAGTGAAGATATGTTTAGGCTAGAGGGTGTAGGCTACTACCTTATCCCAACCGCAGAAGTCCCTGTCACCAATTATCATCGTGATGAGATTCTGCCTCTAGAAAGTTTGCCAGTGAAGTACTGTGCCTATAGTCCATGCTTCCGTAGTGAGGCAGGCTCTGCAGGTAGAGACACCAGAGGCATTATCCGTCAGCACCAATTTCATAAGGTAGAAATGGTTAAACTCGCTCATCCTGACACGAGTTTTGAAGAGCTAGAAAGCCTAACTGCCAATGCTGAAGCGATTTTAAAAGCCCTAGACTTACCTTATCGTGTCATCACCCTTGCCAGTGGGGATATTGGTTTTTCTTCTGCTAAGACTTACGATGTTGAAGTCTATATGCCAAGCTATGAGGGCTATCGTGAGATTTCTTCTTGCAGTAACTTCCTGGACTTCCAAGCACGTCGTGCCAACTTGCGTTTTAGAGATGAAGATGGCAAACTTCGCTTTGTCCATACCTTAAATGGTTCTGGCCTTGCTATCGGTCGTACCGTGGCAGCGATTTTGGAAAATTGCCAGGATAAGGACGGCAGAGTACACATCCCTAAAGCTCTTGTACCATATATGCACGGCTATGAAGTCATAGAGTAGGTTAAGACATAAAAAACCATTTTAATAAAGCTGACATTTATTTTTCTCTTTTCATCCTCTTCATCCCTCTTTTTGGAAAAAAGTGATATTTTTATGACAAAATCGTACGTCAAAGCCCTTAACAAGGTTGACTTTGAGGGGATAAACTTCTAAAATGGTAGAAATAACAATCTTATTGTTAGCAAGTTTTTATTTTGGTGTGTAATATCTCTAAAAATAAAAACAAAGGAAATGTGCGTATGACCAAACCATAAAAAAGGAGATGGTGAGATGAAATTAAGAAAGAAAATAGGGTTGCTTGTGCTTTTTTCTATGCTTCTTAGCCTTGTAACGCCATGGCAAGCAGAAGTAGCAGAGGCAGCACAAATACAAGTCCCTGTATATGTAACATGGACAAATGCTGATGGTAGCCCTATGGCATCAGCAGATATTCCGACAGTAGATATCACCCTTTTACAAGATCACAATGATTTTGTGACCTATCAATCTACACCGGCTAACCCAAATCATGTTTTTAATAATGTTGAGTTAGTCAGACCAGATGGGACATCTTATGACTATCAAGTTGTAGAAACTTACAATGGTGGCGTACAAGTTGGTCATGATGGAACCCTCCTTGTTGATGGCAAAAATTATCGTGTCTTTGTCACAGGTGATCTTGACAATGGCTTTAAAGTCAATAATGTCCTACAAACCCCTGCTGCACCAAACAAAACAGTTGATATTACCGTTGTTAAAAATTGGGTAGGTCAAACCCCAAATTTACCAAATGGCTTAAATATCAAGCTTTATCGTGATGGCAATGAAGTCAATGCCTTTTCTTTAGTGGCAGGAAGTCAGTGGACGGCAACTTTTTCAAATCAACCACGTTATGACAATTTAGGTCATGAATATACCTACACTGTGAAGGAAGTCGATAAAACAGGCAACCCTATTGGTCATGGTGGTGTGGCGGTGATTTCTGATAATGCAACTCCTGTAGCGACAGACATCACTTATGATGTTGCGATTAGTGAGCCTGCATTAGATGCTGGACAAGATCCAAAT
>CALIQN010000051.1 GCA_938044045.1 uncultured Peptococcaceae bacterium | reverse complement strand
TAGTATATGCCCAGGGGAAGCAAATACCTAAGGTAAAAAATGTAATTAATACACCAAGTATTCTCCATCCTAACCATTGTAGCAACCCACCATCAAAATAAGACTCTTCATTATAATTGCTCATAAACTATCCTCCTATACAATATAATAATTTTATCAATGTATTAAATAATATTATTTAATACATTGATAAAATTATTGGCACAGTTGTCATTATATAGCTTTTATATTGAAATTACAACAGTAAACTGATAAAAATTAGTCTATTAGTTGGTTAAGACATAGACTGTAATTTTAATATACAAAAACATAAACAATTTATATAATATTAATTTCATATAAACTTAAAAAATGATGTGCAATGAATATTAAGTTTGCAATTTTTCAACAAATAGATGTAATTACTAGAAAATCAGAAAGATTTAGGGTAGACTTAGAGAGCAATTAGTATAATTGGCATAAGGAGAGAAAGAATGAAAAGATACTTTACTGGTGTGTTTTTGTTAGTCTTACTGATTTCAATTACTTTTCATGCAAGTGCTTTAAGAGCAGATATTATTACAAAAAATTTACCTGATGTGCAAGCAGGAAGTTATGTTATTTATGATGCAGACACTAATGAGGTGTTATTTGGGAAGAAGTATACAATAGTTGAACAGCCCGCAGAAACTGCTCAAATTATTACAGCACTTATTGCTTTAGAAAAGGGAACCCTTACCGATAAGGTAACGATACCTAAACTACCTAGTGATATTGAGTATTCCAATAGACTGTATTTAGATGAAGGGGAAGAACTTTCTTTAGAAAGTTTAGTAGAAGGGTTGATTATTTATAATGCTAATGATGCAGCCTATGCCATAGCGCTTCATATAGGAAAATCTGAAGAAGAGTTTCTAAAAATGATGAATAGTAAAGCCCAAGAAATAGGAATGAAAGATACATCTTTTACATCAGTTTATGGATATAATAAAGATCAAAAAACGACAACTTTAGATATGGCAAAGTTAGCAGGTTATGTTGTAAAAAATAGCAATTATGTCAAATATGCTAATCGTCTATCGATGAATTGGACAAGTAATCTTTTCTCAAAGAATAATATACCCAATGTAAATATTTTTAAAGATCTTTTGCCAGAGTCGATAGGAATTAAATATATTGATGCTAAAAATGGAACTTATGGTTTGATTGCTGGAGCAGAATTAGAGAAGAGACATATTGTTGGCGTTATCTGTGAAAGTACTAATCGTGAAGGCTTAGCCAGTGCGATGTCTGATTTGCTTCAATTAGGGGCTGATGGTACAGAGCGACAGAAGATTGTCAATCAGAGTGATTTGATTACTACATTGAATTATTCTGATACAAAAAGTCTTAGAGTAGTGGCTGGGGAGGAGTATCAAACAACAATAGCAACTAACAGTCCTTCAAATTTAACCCAAAAAACGACGATTAACAAACTAACTCTTCCAGTGGAAAAAGGAGAAAAAATAGGAGTTTTATCAATTTATTCTGGTAAAGACAAGGTGAAGGATATTTCTTTGATTGCTAGTGAAAGTGTAAAAAAGGATCAATCTAAAAAATTAATAATTTTTCTCATAGTTCTTTTAGTTATACTATTGGGATTTTTCTATAGAAAGTTATTGAAACGCAAAAGACGAAATAGAAGGATGAGGTCAAGAAATACACGTCCAACTTCTAGGAGCAATATTAATCATAATTCAAAAAATACAAAGACTAGACAGGCAAAAACTAAAAATACTACATTATTGCCACCCAAGGAGGATTCCTCTAGCTTTTTAAAAAAACCTAGTCTTGGATCTTCTCAAGGGCGTAAAAAAATAGAAGAAAGAATAATAAAAAAAGGTAGGATGTAATGCAAGATGAGAAAGTGTGCTATTTATATTATGGAGAAAATGAGTATCTAATAGAAAAACAATTGGAAAAGTTAATTACTGGATTGAAAATACGATATGGTAATATCTATGAAGAATACTTATCCTCAGAGATTGATATTGACACTTTACTTCTTACTTTAAATACGTTGCCCTTGCTAACCCCAAAGAGGATTTATATTCTGAAAAATCCCATATTTTTGGATAAAAAATTAGCTAAATCAGATGAGATGAAACTAGTATCGTATTTTGATAATCCTAACATTAAAAGTATATTTATATTACTTTTAAATAATGTAAAAAAAACAAATGTTTTATTGAAAAAGTTAGCGGATAAAAGTGACAGTAAATGGTATGAAGGCATAGACCAGAACAGCCAAAATCAAGTTCTTACAATGTGGGAAGAACAGTATGAGAAAAAATTAGATAAAAGTGCAAGATTATATTTATTGGATAAAATGAAATATGTTTCTTTGGATATTTTAGAAGAGGAGTTTGCCAAGGCAAGTTTGTACATTTGGGGCTCGGAAAGTATTTCTAAGGAATATTTAAAAAAAGTAGAGATACCTAGTGTTCATGAAACTATCTTTACCTTGCTTGATGGTATTTTTGAGAAAAATATATCCAAAGCTTATCAAGCATGGGAAAATTTGTTTTTATTGAAAGAACCGGTACCAAAGGTAATTTATCATTTAATTAATAATATTAAAATATTATTAGTAGTTAAGGTATTAATGAATGAAAAAAAATCACTTAGAGAAATGGAAAAAATTCTCCAAAAACATTCTTTTGTGATAAAGAAGGCAAGTAAGCAAAGTCAATATTTACAAACTAAAGTTTTATGTAATAGTTTAGAGTATCTTATGGAGATTGATCTTAAGTTAAAAACAACACAAATTATTGACGATAAAGCTTTTATGGAGGATGTAATTATTCATTTGATTTTGTGTGTTTCTAAATAAAAACGAGTACATGAAATAGTTATTTTTATCTATATAGAAAGAGAGGGGCGACTTGGTTTGCCCTTCTTTCTATGTAAAGAGCATATATAAGGATGATACAAATGAATTATTTTGATAGTCCCATTGTATTAGATGGTATTGGAGAAAAGAAACTTAATTTTTTACATAATATGGGTATAAAAAAAAATATTGATTTTTTGTTTCATTTTCCTTTTCGTTATGATGATTGGACTACACTTGACAATATAGATAGAGTTGATCTTACTAGTGAGATGGTATATTTTGGAGAATTGGTGAGTATCAAGGAATATGATACATATCGTGGGAAAAAATATTTGAAAGCTAATATTACGAGCAATCAGGGAAACATGTCTGTATTATGGTTTAATCAAGGATGGCTGAAACAATCTCTGAAAATAGGAAGGAAATATATTTTTTTTGGAAAATTAACCTCAAGATTACCTAAAAATTTAATAGTTAGGGATTTTTATAAAATCTCTAATGAAACAGACCTACAAAATTTACTGTGTATTCAACCGGTTTATTTAGGTACTAAACAACTAAGTAGCGAGGTTTTAAGAAAATTTATAGATCAAGTGCTAACATATCTCATTGAAAATCCTCTTTTTGAAATATTATCCAGTAGCACAAGGGAAAAATATGATCTTACTTCATTTAACAAAGCTATGTTAAATTTACACAGACCTCAAAATATAACTAGTATTAATAAAGCGAAACGTAGTATGATTATTTATGAATGGTTAATCTTTTTATCGTGTTTAGATTTAAATCAAAAAGATAGTGTATCTGGGTTTCCTTTGAATGGAAAAGATGATTTATTTTGGGAGATTGTTAAAAAATTGCCATTTTCTTTGACAAATGCTCAAAAAAAAGTAATTAAAGAAATAAAAAATGATTTGGAATCATCGACACAAATGAAAAGATTATTACAAGGTGATGTAGGTAGTGGAAAAACTTTAGTAGCAATGTATGTATTAATGAAGGCTCTTAGTTCAGGAGGACAAAGTGCTATGATTGCGCCTACAGAATTATTAGCACAACAACATTATAATAATCTAAAGATCTTATTTAAGGATACCAATATTAACTTATCTTATTATTCTAGTCATGTTAAAGGAGCAGATAGAGATGATATTTTGGCTAAACTTAGAAATGGCGAAATAGATATCGTTATTGGCACCCATGCTTTATTAGAGCCAAGAGTTCTTTTTAATAATTTGAAAACTATAGTTATAGATGAGCAACATAGATTTGGCGTTAAACAAAGAGAAGCACTTTATAAAAAAGGTGAATTAGTTGATTCTTTAATTATGACAGCTACACCTATTCCTCGTTCTTTAGCGCTGAGTGTTTATGGTAATTTAAAACACTCAGTGATTGATGAATTACCATTAGAAAGAAAGAAAATAGAGAGTTATTGGATAACAGATAAAAAAAAGAAAGAACTTTATAAGTTTATTTATCAGCATTTAAAATTAGGAGAACAAGCTTTTTTTATTTGTCCTTTAATTGAAAAAACGAGATTAGGAGAACTAAAAAATGTCGAAGTGCTGACAGAAGAATTAAAAAATTATCTTTCACCTTTTGAAGTCCAGCTTTTACATGGTAGAATGAATACTGAGACTAAACATAGGTTGATGCAGGAGTTTTTAGAGGGCAAGATAAAAGTTTTAGTATCAACAACCGTTATAGAGGTGGGGATTGATGTGCCTAATGCTTCAATTATGGTTATTGAAAATGCTGAAAGATTTGGTTTAGCACAATTACATCAATTGCGTGGTCGAGTGGGTAGAGGAAGTTTAAAATCTTATGCTTTTTTTGTCAGTAATAATACTTCTGAGGAAGTAAGAAAGCGGATGGAAATTATAGTAAAATCCAAGGATGGTTTTCAAATTGCAGAGGAAGACTTAAAGCTAAGAGGACCTGGTGAATTTATTGGCCTAAAGCAGCATGGTTTACCTATGCTGAATTTAGCAAATTTCAAATCAAATATAGATGAGCTGATAATTGCTAGGAAAATTTTAAATGAGGAGTCGGTTAATAATATGGATTTTTATATAAAATATTATATGGAAAATATTGCCTTATGAGAATTATATCAGGAGAAAAGAGGGGACTTAAGCTTAGTACATTAGATGGTAATCATACTAGACCAACTAAAGATAATGTGAGAGAAGCTATTTTTAGTCGTTTACAATTTACTATAAAGGGTTGTAAAATACTGGATTTATTTGCTGGCACTGGTGCAATGGGTCTAGAAGCTCTTAGTAGAGGTGCAGAAAAAGTTATTTTTGTTGAAAATGATTTTAAAGCCCTACAAGTATTAAAAAAAAATATATTATTAGCAAAATATGAAGAGGCTTCTAATATTTATTCAATAGATGTATTAAGATATTTACGGGATGTACAAAATAAATTTGATATCATCTTTCTAGATCCACCATATATGGACAATTACTATAATAAGGTACTTGATTTAATCATTGAACGTGATATTTTAGTACAAAATGGTCTAGTAATTGTTGAGAGTAAAAAAAACACTTTATTTTTACAAGAAAGTAGTTTATTCTTAATGGAAAAAGAGAAGACTTACGGTAAGACTACCGTTACATATTTAAGAAAAAAGTAGGGGGAAAAAATGGGTATTAACGAATTAATTGATAAATTGGAGAATCTTGTAAAGACTGGTAAAGCACCACTTTTAAATAAAGATCAAGTTGTTTTAGAGGTTAGTGATTTATATGAAATTATTGATTTATTGAGAAATAATATACCAAGAGAAATACAAGATGCTATGTGGATTAAGCGCGAAGAAGAGAAAATTCTTCATTCAGCACAAGAAGAGCAAGAAAGAATTATTCATGATGCCAAAGAACGTGCTATGTCTATGGTTGAGGAACATGAGATTTATTTGCAAGCTAAGGATTATGGTGATGGTTTAGTTGAAGAAGCAAGAAGACAGGCACATGAAATTACGGAAGGTGCTTTTATGTATGCACATGATATTATGGAAAAATTAGAAAATCAATTGACAGTTTATTATGAAGTTGTACAAGAAGGACGAGATGAAATACAAAATTCTCTTCATGCTATGCAAAATGCTGGATACCAAGCACCATTGCAAGCAGGAGGTCATGAAGAAAACTAAAAAGCTCCCTTAACAGGGAGCTTTTTAGTTTTCTTGTTAAAGACGAGAGGGATTAATTATTTTTATAAGATGTTG
>CALIQN010000050.1 GCA_938044045.1 uncultured Peptococcaceae bacterium | reverse complement strand
CAGTCGGTAGAGCAGAGGACTGAAAATCCTCGTGTCGGTGGTTCGATTCCGCCTCGAGGCACGATTAAACCCCTATCTGTTAACAGATAGGGGTTTTTCTTATGCAAAAATTTCACTAATGTATATAGAGGAAAGGTTTTTTACTCAACTAGTTACGCTAAAAATGTTGCTGAAGAACTTTCGGAATTAACAACACTTGAAAATTTAGAAATTCTTGAAATTAGAGTATCAGAAGGTGCTAAATGTGCTTAAGGCTTAAAACTACGCAAAAAAATGCTTACTTAAGCTAGCTTTTATTTTTTATCTATTTGTGTGTAGAAATCTTTGTTGAAAGGTAAAGTGATGTTTCTTAAAAAGGATTAACATGATAATAATGGCGATAAAGAGGCCAAGGACACCAATATTATACGTAGTAAGTGCTCCTAAATGATTAAGGGTATTACTATCGGAATAGTAATTTTCTAATTCAGAATGAAGTGCGAAGCAAAATAATAGTAAGCCAATAGCATTAAAAAGAATAAAAAGGTTGGATAGTTTAGCCTTAGCAATAAAAATAGTAGCGAGATAAATGACACCACCAATAGTGATAATGAAGAGCCAAGCCAAGCTTTCGGTGTGGGTGAGACCTTGAGGTGAGTAGTGTGCTTTCCAGTAGACATGTGCACCAATAAAAGAAGTTAAAATTAATAGATGGACATACACCAAAATAAGAAAAAGATTGATAGCACTCTTGTGTCCTATAAGGAAAAGCCAATTTTTCAAAGCTTCCATAAGTATCACACTCCTAAGATTCTATACAATGTAGTTTAGTGTAAGTAAAAAATGGGTGTGAGGGTATAGAAAATAGATTAAAAAAAGTTTTATTAACGTAAGTATCTTTTGATAAAAGACAATTGATTGTCTTTCATATAGATAAGGACATAAAAAGAAAATGCACAGAGTGCCAGCACGGCGAAATCATAGCCAAAAATTAAAAGCTGTCTTGTATTGTAGTTGGTTATGAGTAGATAGATATCATATACAGGGGCAAACCAAAAATAGATAAATCCTAGTAGATTAAAGATGAGAAAAGTAATCTTTATTTCTTTTTTAATAAGGAAAACCATAAATAGATAGCAAATAATACCTAGAAAAATCAATAAAAGCCCCTGAAAAATCATTTCAGGTGAGAGTTGTGGCTTGGTAAAATTAGGTGTAATATCATAGTCTACAGGGTCGAGAGTGATATTGACTATAGCAATGAGAGCAATTGCTTGCACATAGAGATAAACTAAAATCAAATTGACAATAAGCTTGTGCCAAGTTAAAAGAAGCAGTTTTTTTAAAGCTTTCATAAGTATCACGCTCCTAAGGTTTTTCCCTAGTGTCCTATAAAATAGAGCTTACCGCAAGTAGGAAAATGAAATAATGACCTAGACAAGTCATAAAACGGTCTATTTTTTGTTGCCTGGAAAAAGAAGAAAGAGGGTGAAATATGGAGCATTTGATTAAGCTGGCGATGGACTGGAGTGAGGTGACTCTTTTAAATTCTCTAGCAACGGCTTGCCTGCACCGAACTGAGGCGCTAGGCTGGCAGAGGTTTATAAATAAGGTGCAAAAAGAGCCTGATAATTCTAAAAAAAACAGCAATTTGTCCAGTTCATACTGGTAAACCGCAATGGTTTTCATTTTTTACACTTCTTTGATGAATGTTGAAATATCAATAAGTTAGCTTTTGTTTTTTATCTATTGGTGTAGAAATCTTTGTTGAAGCGTAAAGTGGTATCTCTTAAAAAGGATTAAAGTGATAATAATGGCGATAAAGAGACTTAGAACACCGATGTTATAGGTGGTAAGTGTTGGTGCGACATGGTTGATAATAGCTTCAGAATGGCTGTTTAATCCAAAAGAAGCTTTAAAGTAAAACCATAAAAGCCCAAAACTATTTAAAAGGATAAAGAGATAAGTTATTTTGGCCTTAGCAATAAAAACGATACCGAGATAGACTATGCTAGCAATGGTAATAATAAATATCCAAGCTAAACTTTCTGCATGAGTAAGATTTTGAAGATTATGACGTACTTCACTAACAAAGTGTGAATTAATAAAAGAAATCAACATCAGTAGACTGCCATATACGAAAATAAGAAAAAGATTGATAGCACTCTTATGTCCTATAAGGAAAAGCCAATTTTTTAAAGCTTCCATAAGTATCACACTCCTGAGGCTTTTCTCTAGTGTCCTATAAAATAGAGCTTATCGCAAGTAGAAAAATAGCCTACCCATTCATAGGGTAGGCTATTTTTATTGTCCTTTTTCTAACTTATGGTAAAGCCTATAGGCATAAATTGTAGGTACGACTAAAAGAGGAATAATGAGGACACCTAAAAAAACGTAAGCGTTTGGGCTGATAAAATAGGAGGCCATCATTATAATACCAGCCATTATCCAAAGGTAGCCTGAAAGGCGATGGGTCTTTTGCCAAACTTCCTCATTGGCAAGGGTCCAAGGAAGTTTGATACCAAAGGTATAATTTGGTTTAATCTTTGGCAAGTAATTGCCTAGGATAATAAAGAGGAGACCAACAGCGATACTGATGATCAGACCAATGTCAGTGGGCTGTCCTAGATTGAAACGAATTAGGGCAATAAAGACAATAACACCAAGGATAGGAATGGCAATAAAGAGAAAATAAAGGGGTTTTTTCTCTTGATTGGCATTGCGAGGGTCTTTTATCGTGATAAAAAAGCTCAGACTAAAGATAATAATAAAAAATAGAGGATAAAAAATCAAAAAACTGGTTTTAGACATATAGCCATTAGGCACATTGTCAAAATTGACATGGGTAATCATTTTATCAGGTAAGGCATTAAAAAAATAAATGGCGAGCAGGATGTTGAGGCTATTGATGAGATTACCAAGTATAAAAAGCATTTTTTTAGACATTAGTCTTCCTCCTTTTTGCTTTGAAAACTATAGACATAGGCAAGCACTTCCTCAAAAACACTGGTGTTTAGAGAGTATTGTCGAAAGTTCTTCTCACGTTTTTCGACAATTAAGCCGGCTTTTTTCAAGAGTGCTAAGTGGTAAGAGAGCGTTGCTGGTGTCATCTCAAAATGTTCTGCAAGCTCCCCAGCATTTAAAGAACCTTGGCGTAGCAAACGCAAGATTTCTCGGCGGTTGACATCACTTAGGGCTTTAAAGGTCAGTTCTAGTGCCATGAAATCACTCCTTTAGACTATCATCTAATTAGATATTTATCTAATTAGATGATAGTCTAAATAGTTTTAAAAGTCAATAAGCATCCTAAAAGCATGAGATTATTTTTTAAAAGGAAAGTGCAGAGCATAGCAAAAAAGCAAGGGATAGTATTGAAAAAATCTCTTGCGAAGTAAGAGGATAAATTTTATACTTTAATAAAATATTAGCAATGGATAAGAAAGGATGATGGTGATGAAAAAATCGTTACTTGGCTTTTTAGTCGTTGGTCTGATTTTTCTAGGGGTACTGTGGCAAGCGCATTCAGACCAAATGGAGAGTATGGAAGCGTATATGACAGCGTCAGAACGTTATAGTATGGATTATCAACCTATTCCCATAGAGGGTAGTGCTGATATTATCAATAAGCCAGTTTTTTTAAAGTGGCTAGCAGAAACTGACTTGCTAAATTATAACCGATGGGCTGACAGTGATACTTGGGGTATACTTACTGATGAACTTAAATATCAAAGCAACCCGAATCCTCTAGTAAAATATGTTTCTCTCCAATCCACAGAAGGTAAAAACATGGGGCTAGCCTTACCTGTCACCATACCAACTGAGGAACAAATCCTTTTATTAACAGTGCCGGAGACTACAGAAAAGGAAGTAGAGGGATGGCTACTGGAAATGTTACTGCCTCAAGAGATGCATAAACGTCTAGTAAAAGAAAAAAAGCTTATTTTTAAGGTAGTTGGTAGTGAGCTTAAAGAGACGAGTATGATAGAAAGAAAACTTAGTAGAAATCCAAAAGAGATGGGAGAGCAAGTGGCTTACTTTTCAGATTATACGATGAGGGGCATGATGCAGTTATACGCTGATAGGGTGAAGAAGATAGCTAAAACTGGGCAAAAGGATACACTATCTCCTTTAAAAATCAATCACTTCTCACTTGTACGTCTCAAACAATGGGAAGTGATTGATATCTCTGTAGCAGAAAAGCCTGTGGTTTTTGCCAAACTCACGACAAGGCAACCAGTGGGGGTCGCACTTTGGGTAGAGGAGAATAAGGCATAGTTCAAATAGGTGATTTTTTTGATGATGGTATAGACAGGCACAATCTTTTTCTAATCTTAAAATGACTAAGTTATTTTCATTGACGATAATAGGCTTTTTCGTTAGAATATAAAGGAATATTTAGGTGAGTAAGAGGGAGGAAGATAGGCGTGCAAGATAAGAATTTGGAGCGCATTGTTGTAACTGGCGGCTACCCTCTATCTGGGGAAGTGGCAATCAGTGGGGCAAAAAATGCAGTTTTGCCTATTATTGCAGCAAGCCTTTTATCAGATGGCGTGTGTGTGCTTCAAGATGTTCCAAAGTTAGCTGATGTCTATATTATACAAGCAGTTTTAGAATCCCTTGGATGTAAGATAACATTTACTGATAATGTGATGACCATAGGTGCAGAGGAGATTCTGACTTACGAGGCAAGTCCAGATTTAATGCAAAAGATGCGTGCTTCTGTATTAATCTTAGGGCCGCTATTGGCACGTTTTTCCAAGGCAAAGATTTCCTTGCCTGGAGGGTGTGCGATAGGCTCTCGTCCTGTGGATATGCACCTTAGAGGCTTAGAAGAGCTAGGTGCCACCATTCGCTTGCAAGAGGATAGTATTATTGCTGAAGTGAATGGGCGATTAAAAGGTGCAGAGCTGTTTTTGAAATTTCCATCAGTAGGGGCAACAGAAAACTTGATGATGGCAGCAACCTTAGCAGAAGGCGTGACTGTGATAAAAAATGCTGCTTTAGAACCAGAAATTGTTGATTTGGCAATGTTTCTAAATGAGATGGGCGCCAATGTCAAGGGTGCCGGTACCAAAGAAATCACTATCGTTGGTGTAGAGCAGCTTCATGGAGCGACCCACTGTATCATTCCTGATCGTATTGAGGCTGGAAGCTATCTTTTGGCAGCGGCGATGACGAAAAGTGAAATCACTATTACCAACTGCATTATTGAACATTTAGAACCTATTTTGGAAAAAATGCGAGAATGTGGTGCAGACTTTGTTGTTGATCGTAAAAACAATAAGGTTACGATTAAACCTGTCAAAGAATTTTTAAGTACTGATATCAAGACTTTGCCACATCCAGGATTTCCTACAGATATACAGGCGCAGTTTATGGCAGTGCTTACTTTGGCCAAGGGAACTTCTAATTTTGAAGAAACGATTTTTGAAAATCGTTATATGCATGTGGATGAGCTTAGAAAAATGGGTGCCAATATTCAGCTAGATGGTCGCATTGCCCATGTGGATGGCGTTCCTAAGCTTTTTGGTGCCGAAGTTTTTGCAACAGATTTGCGTGCGGGTGCAGCACTCATCATTGCTGGCTTGGTCGCTGAAGGGGAAACAGTGATAGGCAATCTTCATCATATTGATAGAGGGTATGAAAATCTCATCGGCAAGTTTCAAAAGTTGGGTGCCAAGATTAAGCGTGTAGAAAAGATTTAATATTTTTTGCTTTTTTTGTGCATAAAATAGAAAAAAATGGTTATATACAAAAATGTAAAGTTTGAGATTAGATATGATAAAGGAGAGTTTAATAATGAAAAGTTATGTATGCGATTTGTGTGGATATGTTTATGATCCTGCTGAAGGTGATGAAGATAACGGTGTAGCACCTGGAACTGCGTTTGAAGATCTTCCAGAAGATTGGGTTTGCCCACTTTGCGGTGCTGGTAAAGAAGACTTCTCAGAAGAATAAGAAGAGTAGATAAAAAGAGCCTTTGTACTGTAGTACAAAGGCTCTTTTTTTAATGTTCGTGGTCGCAATTGTGATGATCACAACTGATAAGTGAATCCTCGAGTTTGCCGTCTAAATAAGCATTGAGGACATCATGGATGTCACCTTGACATCCTCTGATGACTTGGATGTTATGAGTATTGAGGACATTTAAAGCACCGTCGCCCATATTGCCCGCAAGCATGAGGCTGACGCCTAATTTTTCTAAGTCACCAGCAATATTGGACTTACAGCCACAACCGACTGGTGAAGGTAGGGTTTCTTCTTTGATTAATTTGTTATCTTCAAGCGTAAAAATAGTAAAATACGCACAATGTCCAAAATGGTTATCTACCATATTGTCTTTTGTTGGACAAGCAATTTTCATTGATATCACTCCTTCTTTACTAGTGTAACACCTTTGGGCCATTTAATCAAAAGTAAAACCAATTGAAAAGCCTTTTCAAACTGTGTACAATATTGACGGAGGTTATTTTATGGAAAAAAATAGAATTTTAGAAATGCAAGCTTTGCAACAGGTACTTGGCATAGAGACCCTTGATTTAAAGCAACTATCGATTGCTTTGACCCATCCTTCCTATGCTGTGGAAAATAGTGATAGTGAAGACAATCAGCGCTTGGAGTTTTTAGGCGATGCCGTTGTCGACCTTTGTATCGGGGAATACCTATATATAGAGTATCCAGATGAGGGTGAAGGGCTTCTTAGTAAAAAGAGAGCAACCCTTGTTTGTGAAGATTCCCTAGCCAATGCAGCCAAAAGGTTAGATTTAGGACGTTACCTGCGTTTGGGGCGAGGTGAAAGGGCAAATGGTGGAGATGAACGCCCTTCTAATCTAGCAGATGCTTGGGAGGCCATGAGTGCGGTCATTTATCTTAATGTTGGGATACTACCTTTATATGAATTACTCCTGAAGTATTTAGCACCAGAGATTGCCTTGGTGGCAGATGGCTATTATGGTGATTACAAAACACGTTTACAAGAGTTTGTACAAAGAAATGGACAAAGTGTGAGTTATCGTTTGTTAAAATCTAAGGGTCCCGATCACAATAAGGTTTTTACCAGTGAGGTTTGTGTGGATGGAGTGCCTTATGGGATTGGAGAGGGTAAGACTAAGAAACTTTCTGAAAGAGAAGCTGCGTTTCAAGCTTTGGTAAAATTAGGAGAACTTGATGATCAAGAGGCATAGGATTTGCCCAATTTTTATTCCTCACTTGGGTTGTCCTTATACTTGCGTGTTTTGTAATCAGCATAAAATCACAGGGCAGTCTTTGCCCTTGCCACCTAAAAAAGTAAGAGAAACTTTTCTAACCTGGCAGAAAAACTCACCCGAGATAAGGTGTCTAGCTTACTATGGGGGTAGTTTTACAGCACTGCCTGATGTTTTGCAAGAAGCCTATCTAAAAGAAGCAAAACAGCTAAAAGAAGAAGGCTATATTAATGAGATTCGTCTTTCAACACGTCCGGATAAATTAGAAGAAGCAAGGCTTGATGTTTTAGAAGCTTTTGGGGTAGATACGGTAGAAATAGGTTTTCAATCTTTAGATCAAGAGGTCTTAGCCCATAACCAAAGAGGACATGATCATCAAGTAGGTTTAGTGGCAGTCAAAAGCTTGCTGGATCGTGGCTTTTTGGTTGGTGGTCAGATGATGTTAGGGCTTTATAAAGACGAGCCTCAAAAATCTATCGAGACCGCTCGTCAACTGGCACAAAGTGGAATAGCGATGGTACGCTTATACCCTACGGTGGTCTTGAAAGAAACCGATTTGGCAAGGCTTTATGATGAAGGCAAGTATGTACCATGGTCAAGAGAGACGCTTTTGGATACCTTGGCAAGTTGTATGGCGTATTTTATTGATCATGATGTGGCGATGATACGTATTGGTTTACAAGATGAATTGCACTTGTCTGATGAAATTGTGGCAGGCTACTATCATCCTGCCTTGGGTGAGCTTGCTTAAAGCTTGAATACGATACAGAAACTGTTGGTCTTGGTAAGACAATGCCAGC
>CALIQN010000049.1 GCA_938044045.1 uncultured Peptococcaceae bacterium | reverse complement strand
AAATCTTTCTCTAATTGGATAAGCTTTGTATTTTTTAACTGTATTGCCTCACTTGGTAAGCCAACACCTTCTCCACCAATAGGACCTTTGGCACCTACACCACCAAAAATCTTAGGCGCAATATAGGTGTGCAATTTCCCTACTAAGCCTGCCTTTAGCATTGACCAATTTAAGGTGCTCCCCCCTTCTAAAAGAATGCTAGTCACACCCCTTTGACCTAAAGACATCATTAAATCCACTAAATCAACCTGCCCATCTTTTTCTTTTGTACAAATTATTTGACAGCCTAAATTTTCGTACAAGGCTTTTCTCTTTTGATGTTGGCTTGTTGTTGCCAGCCATGTCGGCACTTCTTGAGCAGTCTTTATCACATTGCTATCTAAAGGAGAACGTAAATGACTATCACAGATAATACGAATAGGATCGCTACCCCCTGGTAAACGACACGTCAAGCTAGGATTATCCTTGATAACAGTATCAACACCTACCATAATTGCCTGATACTGATGTCTTGTCTCATGTACCTCATGACGTGCCACCTCTCCTGTAATCCACTTAGATGCTCCTGTATGGGTTGCAATTTTACCATCCATAGTCATGGCATATTTCATGAGCACAAAAGGACGATTTTTTTGAATGTAATAAAAAAATATTTCATTTAGCTGATCACAAGCTTCTTTCAGTAGATTCTCCTTGACCTTAATACCAGCTTGACGCAAAATTGCTATACCTTTACCTGCTACTAATGGATTAGGGTCTTTACTCCCTATAACAACAGTATCTATCTTAGACTCTATAATTAAATCCGTACAAGGAGGCTGTTTGCCAAAATGACAGCACGGCTCTAAAGTGACATAAAGGGTAGCGCCTTTTGGATTTTCTATGCAGTGTTCTAAGGCATTACGCTCAGCATGAGCCTTGCCATAAGCTTCATGCCAACCTTGTCCAATAATTCTTCCATTTTTAACAACGACTGCACCCACAAGGGGATTGGGAGCGACCCTCCCTACGCCTTTTTTCGCTAGGTCTAATGCTAGCTTCATATAAAGTTCATCACTCATCTTGTACCTCCAATAAAAAAAGCTCTGAATGACCTAAGCATTCAGAGCATCTATTACCATTTCTCATGTATCAAAAAAGCTCTGGTCACATGTACCAGAGCAAATAAAATACAGCAAGTATTTATCTTCTTTCATCCAGACTATACTGTCGGCTTCGGAATCACACCGAATCATGCCTTGCGGCTCGTGGGCTATACCACCGGTAGGGAACTTCCCCCTGCCCTGAAGATCTTATGTTATTGTAAGTCTAGTCTAATCAATCTCTTATTTTTTGTCAAGACTAAGATAAGTTTTCATTAAAACAAAGTATAAATTTCTAATTATCTTTTTATATT
>CALIQN010000048.1 GCA_938044045.1 uncultured Peptococcaceae bacterium | reverse complement strand
TGCGTAGACTCCCCTTGGGCTATTAACCTACGCTCTTTTTGGGTAAAAGATAGTAAATTGGCCTAAAAAATACTTTAAAAATTTCTTGTTTTGACGTAAAATAGGACAGGCAATTGATTTTTATAATAAGGAGGTAACTATGGCAGATCGAAAAATAGAAAATACACTGGCAGAGAGAAAAAGCAAGCTGGAGTCAAAATCATCAGAATTCAGATCCAGACTAGAACAAAAATCGCCAAAACGCAGATCCAAGCTAGAATCAACAAAATCACCAGATGTAAGATCTAAACTAGAGCAAAAGCCACTAGACTCAAGAGCAAAGTTAGAACAAAAATCACCAGAGTCTAGACTGCCCAAAAAAAGGCAGAGGCGATTTTCCACTTGGACAATCATTGTTGCCCTTATTGCCAGTTATCTCTTTATCTCAGTCGTCTATTCGAGTTTTAAAATTTTGGAGCTGAGAAAACAAGAGAGTGAGATTCAGGGTGACATCGCTGCTCAAGAGCAGATTGCAAAGGATTTAAAAAGTGAGATAGAATACCTCAAAACCGATGCCGCCGTTGAAAAACTTGCCCGTGAAGAGCTGGGCTTGGTGCGACCAGATGAAATTTTAATTTTACCAAAAAAGTCATAAGTGTTGACAAAGTGAAAAATATTTGTATATAATCATTGTTAAAGCTATTTATTATTAATTTCTGAGGGAGGCTGCATATATGTCCATAGAAAAGGGGCAGATCTTGCAGGGAAAGATTTCCGGCATTACGAATTTTGGTGCATTTGTACAGCTTGAAGGCAATGTTACAGGGCTAGTACATATTTCTGAAGTGGCTGATTCTTATGTTAAAGAAATCAGTGAGTTTTTAACCGTTGGCGATGAAGTTAAAGTTAAGGTATTAAATGTTGATGAGGGTGGCAAGATAGGACTTTCTATCCGTCAAGCGATTGAAAAGCCTAAAGTGACCAAGCCAAGAGTTCAAGCACAGCCAAAGGCACCAGCAAGTTTTGAAGACAAAATTTCACGTTTCATGAAAGACAGTGACGAAAAGTTGGCATCGCTCAATAAAAATATGAATGCAAAGCGTCGCAGTGGAAATCGTTATTAGCAAAAGACCTTTCGCCTTGGCGAAAGGTCTTTTTAATATCTAGGAAAATAGGTGATGAGATGAGAGCTGTCATTGATATTGGTACCAATTCCGTTCGTTTTTTGCGTCAAGTAGGCACTAAACTCAAAGAAGATGTCTACTATACACGCCTGGGTGAGGACACCCACCTTGATGGGCAAATCAAGCCAAAGGCGTATGAACGCACCCTCAGTGTCATCAAGACTGCTCTAGCAGAGCTTGAGAGTGAAGCCATCCTAATCACCGCCACAAGTGCCTTAAGAGAAGCAAAGAATAGGGAAACAATTTTAGCACGTTTTTATGAGGACTTAGGGCGTGAAATCATCGTGCTTTCTGGAGAAGATGAAGCAAGGGTAAACTACCTAGGGGCAACTCAAGCCTTTTTAGGTGAAGCCCTCGTTTTGGATATTGGCGGAGGCTCAACAGAAGTGAGTACAAAAGAAGGTGAGAGGATAAAAACCCTTTCTTTGCCCATTGGTGCCTTGAGGCTCAAGGCTTTTCCCAGTGCCTATGAGCCACTGGAAACTTACCTTTCGCCCTTTCTTGAGTTTGGTAAGCTAGACCTACCCTTAGTAGGGACTGGGGGCACCATTACAAGTCTTGCCCTTATCGCCCAAAACCTATCAGCCTATGATGAGGCTAAAATTCATGGCTACCTTTTGACCAAAGAAAAATTAGAGAAGATGAGCCTAGCCATCTTAGAAAATCCCAGTGTCCTCCTTTCTCCTCTACCAGAGAAGCGTCGGGACATCTTGCCCCAAGGGCTAGAAATTTTGCTCAACATGATGGCTATTTTAGAGAAAACTAGCCTTTTTGTCAGCACAAGAGATGGGCTTTATGGTTTACAAAGTGAAGGTCTTTCAGTAAGATAGTAGAAAATACGCCTAGCCCCAGAGTGTGGCTAGCCATCTCTAAGAGGTGATTAGATGAATGTCATGATGGTGTTTGAACAAGTCTTGGTCATGTTTGCCTTAATGGCACTAGGCTATCTTGCAGTCAAACTCAAAATTTTAGCCAAGGAGACGACAAGGGATTTGACGGTGTTTATTATCTCCTTTGTCATTCCGGCAGTGATTATCTCTGCCTTTTTAAAACCGATGGAGCGTGATGGTATCGGGGACTTGGCATGGTCTTTTGGGCTAAATATCCTGTATTTTTTGGTGATTATCCTTTTAAATCCACGTCTTTTCTCCTCTCGCCTTGTGAGCGATCCTGTGAGACGGATGCAAATGCGCTATGCCTTTACCTTTTCTAACAATGGCTTTATGGGCTTGCCCATCCTCTTGGCAGTCTTTGGTACAACGGGGGGTTTTTATGCAGGGGTTCAAGTGGCGATTGCCAATGGCTTTATGTGGAGTTATGGACTAGGACTTTTTCGCCAAGCCAGTGGGGAAAAGGCATCCCTTCTCAAGGTGATTAGTCATCCCAATATTGTTGCCTTGGCAGTGGGACTCACCCTTTACTTCACCCAGTTGCCGCTACCAAAGCTACTCGTCACGACCCTAGGTTATGTCAAAGACTTGAATACGCCCCTATCTATGGTTGTGGTCGGGAGTAGTATCGCCATGATAAACTTCCGTGGGAGCTTTAGAGAGAAAAGCTTATGGGTGATGAGTTTGTTAAGAAATCTCGGTGTCCCCTTGGTGCTTTTGGGCTTTTTTGTCCTTTTTGGACAGTTTATAGATTTTTCACCAGTGGCAGCCAGCGTTATCATCGTCATGAGTGGTTGTCCTGTGGCAGCCATGGTGACTATGGTTTCCAAGCTCTATGGTTTTGATGAGACTTACCCAACAGAGCTGATTTCCTTATCGACTTTGATGTCTTTGGTGACCTTGCCTCTGATAATTATCTTGTGTACCTTAGTCTTATTTTGATGCCCTAGTAATCCGCTAGGGCTTTTTTTATCTCAAAGGAGGAAGTTCATGCAAGTCAACTTTGATCTTGTGCCTAAGGGTGCAAAACTCTTGATTGCCCTTTCTGGAGGTGTCGATTCTATGAGCCTCTTGCACCAGTTGCACGCTGTCCAAGCCAGTTATCAATTTCAGCTCAAAGCCTTTTATGTCAACCATGGCTTGCGCCCTGAAGCGGAGAAAGAAGAAAGGGCCCTTTATCACTATTGTCAAAGTCTAGGGATTGTCTTTGGTAGCCAAAAAATTCCTGTCTTAGACTATGCCAAGGAAAACAAATGCAGTATTGAGGCAGCCGCTCATGAGTTGCGCTTTCAAGTCCTTTACACTTGTTTAAACAAAGAAGGCTTTGACTATCTCGTCCTTGGACACAATCAAAATGATAGGGCGGAAAGTTTTCTCTTAAACCTCCTTTATGGCTCTGGTTTAGAGGGCTTAAGCACCTTGCCTGAGCTTGAGGGGAAGTTATGGCGCCCCTTGATTCATACCGATAAAGCCAGCCTTATCCACTATGCCAAGGTGCTTAAGCTCCCCTATCACCATGACACGACCAATGATGAAACCATCTATAAGCGCAATCAAATGCGTCTGGAGGTCCTACCCTTTCTTGCCAACTATCAAAATAAAATCACCTCTATCTTGGCGCAAACTGCCGAGCGCCTAGAAGAAAGCCAAAAGGCCTTGGACTTTATCGCCGAAAAATACTACCTTGACCATGCCAAATGGGAAGCGGGCAAACTGTATTTTCTAAAAGCCGACCTTTCTGCCTACCCCCTGGGCTTACAAAAAGCAATCCTCAAACTTGCCCTAAGAAAGCACTTGCCACACTATCGTGGACCAAATCAAAAGCAGTGGGCAACCCTTTTTTCCTGTCTTGGAAAACAGGAGCGAAAGTGTCTGCCCTTAGTTGATGCTTGGGCGTTTGAATCCTATCAAGAGCGGTTATATCTGATGGAAATGGAAAGAATGCCAAAGGCGAATTTTACCCCAACCCTATGGCAGGACAGCCCCTTGGACTTTCCTAAAGGGCGCCTACTAAAAGGCGAAAATGATGATTTGGGACTAGCGACTTGCACCTTTGAGGCTAGCCCCATTATCATTCGCCAAAGACAGCCAGGGGATAAGGTAAAAATCGCCAAAGTAGGGCAAAAAAGCCTAAAAAAACTCTTCCAAGAAAAAGGAATTGCTGACAAAGACAGACAAGCCTACCCCATCCTTGAGCAAGATGGAGAAATTATCTGGATACCAGAGGTCTACAAAAGAAAGACAAATCGTGCTATAAAGTCCAAGGCAGTTGTGTTAAAATGGGAGAGGATAACCATGATCAAGGAGGAAAGTCATGTCCAATAAAAACGTATGGCGTAGGTTTGTCACCTACTTACTCATATTTTTACTTATTTTGACAGGCGTAGAGTATCTTGCGCAAAATTTTTTACAAACGACCAATCAAGCCGTTGCCTATGGCACAAGCTATTCCCAATTATTAGAGGGAATTGCCAAGGATGAAGTGGCGTCCATAGAAATCACAAGCTATGATGAGTATCAAGATGTCCAAGGCAAGACTAAAGACGGCAAAGTCTTTAGCATGTCAGTGCCACTCAAATCAGATGAATTTTTACCACTTTTAACCGCCCATAAAGTTGACATCGTCCAAAAGGAAACCCCAAAACAAAGTATCTGGGCATCTATTTTGACCAGTGTCCTACCTTTATTGCTCTTGATGGGGCTACTCTTTTTCTTCTTAAACCAACAAGGTGGTGGCGGTAAGATTTCCCAATTTGGCAAAAGTCGTGCCAAGCTCAATTTAGACAAGAAAAAAGTTAATTTTAGCGATGTTGCCGGTGCCGATGAAGTCAAAGAAGAATTGGAAGAAATCGTTGAATTTTTGAAAAATCCTAAGAAGTTTAATGCCATAGGTGCCAAGATACCAAAGGGTGTCCTCCTTTATGGTCCTCCAGGGACAGGGAAGACCCTTCTTGCCAAGGCAGTCGCCGGCGAAGCAGGGGTGGCCTTCTTTACCATCAGTGGGTCAGACTTTGTCGAAATGTTTGTCGGAGTCGGGGCGTCCCGTGTCCGTGACCTTTTTGAACAAGCCAAAAAAAATAGCCCTTGTATCATCTTTATTGATGAAATTGATGCTGTCGGGCGTCAAAGAGGGGCAGGTGTTGGCGGGGGTCACGATGAAAGAGAGCAGACCTTAAACCAACTCTTGGTAGAGATGGATGGCTTTGAAGCCAATGAAGGTATTATCATCTTGGCAGCCACCAATAGACCGGATATTTTAGATCCAGCTCTCTTAAGACCAGGACGTTTTGATCGTCAAGTCACTGTCGGACGCCCTGATGTACGTGGTAGAGAAGCCATTTTGGGCGTGCATACGAGAAAAAAACCACTCACTGCTGAAGTCGATCTTTCAGTCATTGCTAAGCAAACCCCAGGTTTTACTGGGGCAGACCTTGCCAACCTCGTCAATGAAGCAGCCCTTTTGGCAGCAAGAAAGAACCGCTCTGCCATCAGTCAAAATGACCTAGAAGTTTCCATTGAGCGTGTGGTGGCAGGGCCAGAAAAGAAAAACCGTGCCAAAATCAGCGATCGTGAGCTAGACATCGTCTCCTATCATGAGGCAGGTCATGCCATCATCGGCCATCTTTTGCCTTTGTGTGATCCGGTGCATAAGGTGTCCATCATTCCACGTGGTGGGGCAGGAGGCTATACCATGTCCCTCCCTGTAGAAGATAGAAACTACATGACCAAAAAGAGCTTACTTCAAGATGTCACCATGATGCTAGGGGGACGTGTGGCGGAGGAAGTTGTCCTAGGAGACATCTCTACAGGCGCATCAAACGATATTGAGCGAGCGACCAAGACCATCAGACAGATGATTATGCGTTGGGGGATGAGCGATGAGCTAGGTACCATTGCCTTTGGTGAAGATGAGTCTCAAGTCTTCTTAGGCAGAGATCTCGGTCATACGAGAAACTTCTCAGAAGCTGTTGCCTACTCCATTGATAAGGAAGTCAAAGCCATCATGGATGCTTGCTATAAAGAAGCCACTGACATCTTGACCCAAAACCGTGATAAGCTTGACATCATCGCCAATGCCCTAAAAGAACGTGAAGTTTTAAATGCTGATGAGTTTAAAGGCCTCATGGAGGGCAAGGACTTTGAAACCATTGATCGTGAAACTGCCGAAAAGCAAGCAGCCTTGGAAGCCCTAAAGCGTGAAAAAGAAACTCAAAAGGCGCCAGAGGTGAAAGATAAAGCCCCTGAGTTCAAAGAAGTCGCACCACAAGCACCAACGCCAGTGAGCTATGAAAAAATAGAAACACCAAACCATACTAAGGAAGAAAAATAAACCAAAACTGCTAAAAGAACCACTAGTTTTTCCCTTTATAGACACTAAAAATGGGAGAGATCTAGTGGTTTTTTTGTTTTACTAATATTAATAATAAATCTTTCTAATTTTTGTATGAATTGACAAGCACCACGCTTAGACCTAAAATGTCATATAAGACAGATTTTTCTGACAACTATAGACAAAACAGAAAGATTGACTTAATCAAAGGATATGGAGGAGAGGGCAATGTATAAAATCATTTCGCACACCAATCTTGGTGGCACGACTTCAGAAATGGTCGTAGAGGCTCCCTTGGTGGCAAGGAAAGCAAAGGCGGGTCAGTTTCTTATTATACGGATTGACGAGGAAGGGGAAAGAGTACCTCTCACCATCGCCGATCATGATAAAGACAAGGGTACCATCACCATGGTCTATCAGGTAGCAGGACGCTCTACCAAGCAGCTTTCTACCATGAAGGTAGGCGAGTACTTGGCTGATGTCGTAGGGCCTTTAGGCCATCCAAGTGAAGTGGAAAACTTTGGTACTGTCGTTATTGTTGGTGGGGGTGTAGGGATAGCCCCTATCCATCCTATTGCCAAGGCATTAAAAGAAGCAGGCAATAGAGTCATTTCTATTATTGGGGCAAAGAATAAAGACCTCCTTTTTTGGGAAGACAAGATGCGTGAAGCCAGCACCGAAGTACTTATTGCAACCGATGATGGTTCTATCGGACACAAGGGCTTTGTGACCGATGTTTTGGATAAGGTGACCGAAGAAGAAAAAGTCGATGTGGTTTGGGCAGTAGGACCAATGATTATGATGAGAAGTTGTGTGAATGTCATCAAGCCAAAGGGCATCAAAATCTTTGTCAGTATGAACCCAATTATGATTGACGGGACAGGGATGTGTGGTGGCTGTCGTGTCCAAGTAGGCGACGAGACCAAGTTTGCCTGTGTCGATGGCCCAGAATTTGATGGCGCCTTAATTGACTTTGACCTTGCCATGAGTCGTTCACGTTATATGAAAGACTTAGAGGACGAAGGTACGAAGTATTACGATCACAAGTGCAACATAGGCATACACTAAGGAGGAAAGACTATGGCAAGCAAAGCACCAAGACATGAAATGCCAGCCCAAGCAGCAGGGGAACGCATCACAAATTTCAATGAAGTCGCCCTAGGCTACACCCTAGAAACTGCTGTAGAGGAAGCAAAACGTTGCTTAAACTGTAAAAAACCACGTTGTATGAATGGTTGTCCGGTTTTTGTCGATATTCCTCAATTTATCGAAGCCTTGGCACGTGAGGATTTGCCAGAGGCAGCAAGACGCCTCAAAAATAAAACCAGTTTACCGGCGGTTTGTGGACGTGTTTGTCCACAAGAAACCCAGTGCGAAGAACTATGTGTCTTAGGCGTCAAAGGAGAACCGGTTGCTATCGGCCGTCTAGAACGCTTTGTTGCTGACTGGGAAGCTGCCAATATGACACCAGAATTGCCAGAAATCACAAAAAATGGACGCAAGGTTGCCATCATCGGTTCTGGGCCAGCAGGGCTTGCCTGTGCTGGTGACTTGGCAAAACTAGGCTATGATGTCACCATCTTTGAATCTCTTCACGTCGCTGGCGGGGTACTCATGTATGGGATACCAGAGTTTCGTCTACCAAAGGCAATCGTTCAAAGAGAAATCGACTACATCAAATCCCTCGGCGTCACCGTTCGCACCAACGCTATTGTTGGTCAAGTCTATACTGTAGAAGAATTGCGTGAGGAATTTGGCTTTGAAGCCTTCTTTGCTGGCACAGGGGCAGGACTACCTTACTTTATGAACCTCCCTGGTGAAAACTTAAACGGCGTCTACTCTGCCAATGAGTTTCTCACCCGCAGCAACCTCATGAAAGCCTATGACTATCCAAACCATGCGACCCCAATCAAACTCGGGAAACGTGTGGCAGTCATCGGCGGCGGTAACGTGGCGATGGACGCTGCTAGAACCGCTCTCCGCCTAGGCGCTGAAGAAAGCTACATCATCTATCGCCGTGGTAAAGAAGAAATCCCAGCAAGAGCCGAAGAGCTAGAACACGCTATCGAAGAAGGCGTCCAACTCAAGCTCTTTAGTAGTCCGATCGCCTACAAAGGTGATGAAGGCTATGTCCTAAAGGAAATGATCCTCCAAAAGTTTGAACTCGGTGAACCAGATGAAAGTGGTCGTCGTCGTCCAGTGCCTATCGAGGGAGAAACCGAAACCATGGCGATTGATACCGTCATCGTTGCTATCGGACAAGGGCCAAACCCTATCTTTACCAAGAGTGCCAAAGGCCTAGAACTCACCAAAAAGGGCAACATCATCACCAATGACCATGCGCAAACTTCCTTAGAAGACATCTTTGCAGGTGGGGACATCGTCACAGGGGCAGCCACTGTTATCAAGGCAATGGGTGCCGGCAAGCTCGCAGCGATTGAAATTGATAAATACTTACAAGAACATCCAAAACAATAGGATAAAAACCAGTTTAGCCCCTTGCGTGCAAGGGGCTTTCATATTGCCTTTAAAAAAAACTACCTGCTTTAAGGTGGTTTTTTGTTTGCTCGGTGGTTTTTCTTGACGCTAGATAGCACTATAGGTATAATAAAAAAATGTATATTATAAAAATGGGGGATTTGTATGAAATCAACACGAAATAAAGTGCTAAGCCTTGCCCTCCTAGGGGGATTGGTGCTCAGTGCTTTGTCAGGTTGTGGTGGTCAAAAGCAACCACCAGAGCCACCTAAAGATGAACACCTTATCAAGATAGGTATTATCCAGTCTCTAGAGCACGCCTCTTTGGACGCAGCCAATAAGGGTTTTGTAGATGGCATGAAAGAAGCAGGCTATGAAGAAGGCAAAAATGTCACTTTCATACAACAAAACGCCCAAAACGATCAGTCCAACCTACAAAGTATCGCCCAACAATTTGTGGCCAATAAAACAGATCTAATCCTAGCGATTACTACTCAAGCAGCTCAAGCTGTAGCGAGTGCGACAACAGAGATTCCTATCCTAGGGACTGCCATTACAGACTATGAAAGCGCCAAGCTAGTCGAAAGCAATCAAAGACCAGGCAGAAACGTCAGCGGGACCAGCGATATGAACCCTATCGAGGATCAAATCGCTCTCTTACAAGAAATCGTGCCAAATGTCAAAACCATCGGTACCATCTATAGCTCCAGCGAGGCAAACTCCGCCCACCAAATCGAAGAGCTCAAACGTGTCCTCGATCGTAAAGGCATCGCCCTAAAAGAAGTGACCGTTTCTAGCGTCAATGACATCCAACAAGTGGCAAAAAAACTCGTCAGCGAAGACATCCAAGCCATCTATGTCCCAACAGACAATACCCTAGCCTCTGCGATGAGTAACCTTGTCGGTATCACCAATGAAAGCAAGATCCCGGTGATGACTGGGGCAACGGCAATGACTGATGACGGTGGTACCTTTGCCCTAGGCGTAGACTACTACCAACTTGGCAAGCAAACCGCGCAAATGGCAGTACGCTACCTTGATGGCAAGGTAAAGATAGAAAATATGCCAGTAGAGACCTCCCACGACTTTGAAGTCGTCATCAACCACGAGGCAGCGAATAAGATTGGACTCAAAATACCACAGTCTGTCCTCGAGAAAGAGAAAAAAGAAAAGAAATAGTACCAAGCCCTTTGGCTTTCCAGATGATGGAATGACAAAGGGCTTGATTTTTTAGAAAGAACTTGCCAATTTTAGATAATTTTTACCAAAATGAGAAACAATAATTATCGCAAAAAAATAAAAAAAGCTTGATTTCATCGGCTTTTTGTAAAAACTTTGTCATTGCTTAGTGAAAAATATGTATTTTTTCAAAAAACAAAACTAGACAAAATGGGGAATGTTTTGATATGATAAAAAAGAGTGATTATATCAATCATCAATTTTAAGGAGGGAAAAGATTTGTTAAAAAAGCAAAGAAAATGGTTAAGCTGGGCTTTAGTAGTAGCCTTACTATTAAGTCTTCTACCAACTAATGTCCAGCCGGCACAGGCAGCCACCTACACCAACCCAACGTTGGAAGCAGCGGTGAACACTATTCCAACAAAGAATTTGCCTGTTGTCAGCCTCGCCAATAAAAACATTGTTGGGGAGGTTGATCTTAATCAATTGAAGGGGACTGACCCGAATCAGTTTCCGAATCTTGTCAGAGTTAATTTATCAGGAAACTACATCACCAATGTACTTTCCTATACTGGTTCTGGCACACCTGTTACAGTTTTGTTAACTGACGGATTGTTTGATTCTACAACTCCAAGCAATCCTTCTGCTAGAGCACAACTGAAACTTTCTTCAACGCTTAACGATACGGCTAACCCTATCACGAGAAAGAAGAATGCAGCTACAGACATTCCTCTTACTGAACTTTGGGAAGATATCGTATTAGCGGATGGCTCCAAGACCTTAAAAGAATTAGCAACAATGGGTCTACTTGACAGGATTGAAATGGAGTACAAGCTCACTGGTGCTGCAGCGCCAACACAAGTTGCCATAACTTCTGCAGCTGATGTAACGAGTGGTAATGTTAAGATTCCTCAAGCTGATGTTGGAAACCTTGATGAAAGCTATAAAATCAAGGTAAAGGTATGGTATAAAAACATTACTACCCCAACCAACCCTGTCGAAAGAAGTGTTAAACTTCTTGTTCCAACCCTAAAAGTGACAGGGATTGTAGACAACAGCACACTTTATAGAGGTGTCTCTAAGGTGAACGTCACCGTCCAAAAGATAGACGAAGATGGCAATCCAATGGACATCGCTGCTGCAACTGACATCGGTTTGGTTTCAGACCCTGTGGGTCAAGCTAGTGTTGTTCCTGGGTCAGATAAGCTTTTGGATAATAGCGGCGCAGTAGTAACAGCAAATGGTAAGAAGTACACAGCAACTTTGGAAGTACCAACAAGTGCTGTGGTGACACCAGCAGGTGGTCCGTTAACAAAGATTAAAGCTACAGCAACTGGCTTCACTGATGTTGTTTACGAAGTCAAAATCGCTGATGCAAACTTCACAACCTTCCAACTCGTTGAGTTGAGAAAAAATCCAGCAGATGGCACTGATATGGCTGGTACTCAAGATAGTCACTTCTTCCCAGCCTACCTAGGTACAGGTGCTGGTGGTACTGCACCAGGGCTTTACATGTTTGCAAACAGTAGTCTTGCTTCTTTCAACCAAGCACAATATGACAAAATGAAAGAGACTAGTGGTAGCACTGGTAAATTCTATATCAAAATACCTGAAGGTTCTGGTTACAGATTCTTAAGAGCAGATGAAAAGGAACTTATTAAAGTTTATAGACCTGGCGATAGCCTAACAGGTGGTACTAACGTTGATAAAGGCTATGATTATCAAATTGCCACCGATGCAAATGGTAGACTTTACCTTACCTTCTCTTCTTCACTCACCTCAGAAGGTGGTAATGACAAGCAATACACCATTAGCTTAAACACCAATACTGCACCAAAACCAAAACTCACCGTCCAAGGTGTAACCTTGGCAAAAAATGAGCCAACAGGCTTCTATGTGTATGAATTTGACAAAGAAAGTTCTGATGATGGTACCATTGCTGCTAGAATAAGCGACAATGATACAAGTGATGTTTATTATATTGCCAATAATAGACCTCTCACTCCACAAGACTATGAAAAAATGACTAAACCAATTAATTTAATTGAAGGTCAAGAAAAAGTCTTGATTCCGGTAGCATCTTATGGTACAAGACCAAATGATACTCGCCAAGCAATTACAACAAGTACCATTCAAAAATCTTGGTATCAAAAAGAAGATAACTCTCCAAGTAGGAACTTTACCACAGCAGAAACACCTATCCGCGGCGTTGCTTCTGTAAGCTACCCATTGGATGCAGATGGTTATCCGGTACCTAGTGGTGGTACCTTGACCCCATACAAGGGTGCACCAATCACAGCTTATCTTCCAAGCACAGGCAATCTTCCTGCCTATGGTAGTTTGATTGTTAGTGGTAAATCAATGCCAAGTCCAGCTAAAGATAAGTTTGCCAATATCGTACTTTCTTTAGCAGGTACCAACAACCCAGTCGGGTTCTGGCTCCAAGTCAACTGGGCACCAAAGAAAGTTTCTAGTTATGTCTTGGTTCCTGATACCTTTAACTTCCCACAAGATGCAACATCACAAGATATCAAAAACCTTGATTCTCTTTACGATATCACCAGTGGGACAGCATCAAACCTTCCTGCAGGCGTAACAGCGTCAACAGGGATGACCTTTAAGGATCAATTGGAAGCCTGGATGAAAGAAGTGGATCAATTACCACACCCACTCACAAAGCCATCTGGCACTAAGGCTTACAAGATTAATGACACGCAAAAGGTCGCTGTTCCAATTGGTGAGACAAAACAATATAAGATTCTTGCCATTTATGACAACGGCAATGTAGACCTATTCTCAGGTTCACCAAGTGATAAGACCCAAATTATTGGACAAACTGGTTTCCAAAATGGTGACATCGTCATCGATAGCGGTGCAGCACTTGGTACTGGTGTCGTAAAATTCATCGGAACAGACCATGCAGGCTTCAAAGAAGTCGGCGGTCGCTATACAGATGGTAGATCTGGCGCTAAGGCAGACTATCAAGTGAAAGATAGTAATGTAAAAATTGCTGAATTGCAACTTGCACCATCTGTGATTCAAAATGTTGTCTATGTGGCTAATGACAATAGAATGTTAGGCATCGACTTAGATAATCCACTTAAAACTGGTAAGATTACCACCGATACTTGGAAGGGTAACACTACTTTAGCTGGTCTACCTCAACTTTCTGCAGGCAATGACATTGATGTCTATGTAGGTAACAGCAGCTACAATGAGGAGCTTGAAGCTAGAGTTTACCTCATTCCGGTTTATAGTAATAAAGACTTAAATCTTTCTGATGTCCTAAATGATCAAACAGGGAATAAAACCTTTGAGACCAAGCTCAACCAATTTGCTTGGGATCCAACCCAATGGACACCTCAAGCAGCTCAAGCTGTAGGACTTAATCCGGTTGGTGGTAGTCTTGTAGCAGCAACAACA
>CALIQN010000047.1 GCA_938044045.1 uncultured Peptococcaceae bacterium | reverse complement strand
TTTTAAAGTTTTCATCAACAACTGCGAGAGAAATTGCTTTATTTTCTGCAACTTTTATAATTGCGCCATTAAATTTCATTGTTATCCTCCAAATTAAAGTCTTGGCTATATTATAACATATGTTTTTATGAAGAGCATACTAAGTTAGCTATTTTTTGATACAGATTTATTGATTCTTTTATTAGGATGGTAGGATAAATTTGGAAATTACGTTATAGTCATAGACTTAAAATGGTAAGAATAGTTATTATAGTGACTTTCCTTGCTATTTCCTCTAGGGTTTCATAAAATAGTTTTAATAATAAATTTAGCAAGGCAAAACCAAAAGCAGTATAATGATGAGAGATAGATAAAAAAGGAAAATGTTATGAATAAAACAATAGCAGATATGAGTACAAAAGAAGTGATTCAGCACTATCAAGTGCTATTTGATCAGCTAGAAAAGGAAGCACAGTTAGCACTAATTAGTACCTTAAAAGAAGATAAAAGAAAGAGCATTCTAACTTTTGCAAGTAAATTAGAGAAAAGTTACTTGTATAGAGAGCAAGAAGCAGAACGACAAAAACGACTTTGGCAGTATGAAAAAGCACATTACCAAAAAGGCTGTAAGCTTGTCGCTGGTACTGACGAGGTAGGGAGGGGTCCAATCGCAGGACCTGTAGTGGCTTGTGCTGTGATTTTACCGAAAGGAATTATGATAGAGGGGATTAATGACTCTAAAAAATTAAGTGCTAAAAAAAGAGACTATTTGAGTGAAAAAATAAAAGAAGTAGCGTTAGCCTATCACATTGCCAGTATAGATGCAGAGTATATTGACAAGATAAATATCTTAAAGGCCTCCCAGCTTGCGATGGCAAAGGCTGTTGCCAATTTAAAGATACCTTGTGATATGATTTTGATTGATGGTAATCAAAATATTCCAATTGAGATACCGCAACAAACCATCATCGAAGGTGATAGTAAATCTATTAGTATAGCAGCTGCTTCAATTGTGGCGAAGGTTTATCGAGATAACTTGATGATAGAGTATGCCAAGATTTATCCTGGTTATGGCTTTGAATCTCATAAAGGCTATGGGACAAAGGCACATTATGAGAGTATTAAGAAATTGGGACTAACGCCAATTCATAGAAGGTCGTTTTCATTAGAGGAGTAGGATATGGATTTAAATCAATTAAATGAGGAACAAAGAGAAGCGGTCAAACACTATGAAGGCCCTTTACTAATATTGGCAGGTGCAGGTAGTGGTAAAACGAGAGTGCTAACCCATCGTATAAGTTATCTTTTGTATCACTATCAAATACCGGCAAAAGAGATTTTAGCGATTACTTTTACCAATAAGGCAGCACGAGAATTGCAAGAGAGGATTATACGTTTGGTTGGCGAAGATGGTCAGAAAATTTGGGCAAAGACCTTTCATTCTTTTTGCTTACAGATTTTGCGCTATGAAGTCGAGGCAACACCTTATCAGCCAAATTTTACGATTTATGATGATAGTGATCAATTAACTTTGGTCAAGAGAATTTTGAAAGAATTAAATATTGATGAAAAACGTTATCCTCCACGGGGCTATCTCTCTAAAGTTTCAAATCTTAAATCCAATTTACTAGAAGCTGATGAGGATGACGATAGGTTGGATGAGGTTTATGAAAATTATCAGCATTATTTGCTTGAAAATAATGCTCTTGATTTTGATGATATTATTGTCGCCGTGGTTAAGCTTTTTCAAGAAAGAAAAGACATCTTAGATCTTTATCAAGAACGTTTTAGGTTTTTATTGGTCGATGAGTATCAAGATACAAATTTTGCCCAGTATTTACTACTGAAACTTTTAGCCAGTAAGTATCAAAATATTTGTGTCGTGGGTGATGATGATCAGTCTATTTATGAGTGGCGAGGGGCAGACAGTCGCAATATTTTAAATTTTGAAAAGGATTATCCTAAGGCTAAAAGGATTAAATTAGAGACAAATTATCGCTCAACAGAACAGATTCTTTCAGTGGCCAATGATGTGATTTCTCATAATGCTGTACGCACGGGAAAAGTCTTGAGAAGTGTACGGGATGAAGGGGTTAAGGTCATTAAGTATACCGCAAGTGATGCACGAGATGAGGCACATTTTGTCGCTAGGCAAATCATTAACCTTAAAAAGGCGTCAACTTACACATTTAAAGATATTGCTGTTTTTGCACGCTCTACAGCACAATTTCGTGCCATTGAAGAAGCCTTTCTTAAGATGACAATACCTTATCAAGTTTATGGTGGTCTGAAATTTTTTCAACGAAAAGAGATAAAGGATTTGATGAGCTATTTGAATTTACTAGCAAATCCCTATGATGCCTTGGCTTTTGAACGCTCAGTCAGTACACCAAAGCGTGGGATAGGGCAAAAATCTTTAGGGAAGCTATTTGACTTTGCCATAAGCAATCAAATAGATTATTTGCGTCTAGCAGATTATTTAGAGGAGATGGGCTTATCTAACCAAGTCAAAACAAATTTAAAAGCCTATTATAAGCTATTTAAAGAAGCAAATGACTATAGCTTGCGAGGAGAAATTACAGCACTTGCCAAACACTTTTACGTAGAAAGTGGCTTAGAGACCAATCTCAAAGAAGATGATAGTATTGAATCTGAAACACGCATGGAAAATATCAATGAGTTTTTTTCCATCACAGCAGAATTTGAAAAAAATTCCATTTTACAACAAGGTGCCCTTGCCGCATTTTTAGAGGAAATTGCCTTGTATACAGATTTAGATAATAATTTATCATCAGAAGATAGTGTAACCTTAATGACCTTACATGCCTCTAAAGGACTGGAATATAGAGTGGTCTTTATTGTGGGTATGGAAGAAAATATTTTTCCACATTATCTTGCCTTAGAAAATGATATTGAGGGAGAACGAAGATTGTGCTATGTGGGTATTACTAGAGCAATGGATAAGCTTTATCTGACACACGCACTTTCACGATTTTTACATGGACGTCATAGTAGTAACCCGCCATCAAGATTTTTAGGTGAGATAGAGGGTAGTCGTCTGAATGATGTCAATATGCGCCATCTCAATGAGCCTTTTCCTAAAAAGTTTGAAAAGGACACAAGTGATGATTCTTATAAACTCGGTGATAAAATTATTCATACTAGTTGGGGTGCAGGTGTGATTGTTGCCAAAGATGAGTCCAACCAAGAAGAAGTGATAAAAGTTGCCTTTCCTGGTCTGGGAATAAAAACACTTTTGACCAAGTATGCACCTATTAAAAAAGTCTAGGATAGAAAAATGCAAACACAAGATATATTAAAAAAATACAAAATTTATCTCTTAGTCGAAAAAGGTTATAGTGCTAATACGATTGAGTCCTATGGAAGAGATTTAAAGTTTTTTCAAATGTATTTACAAAATTGTGGTGAAAGTTTATTAGATTTTACCCAAGAAAGTGTACGTACCTATGAGCACGAACTGGTAAAAAAGCAAGAGGCAACTTCAACGTTGCGATTTCAAGCAGCATTGAATAGTTACTTGGTTTTTGCGATTGAAGAAAATTATTTTCAAGAAGATTTTAAAATTTATTTTCCAAAAATGAAAAAACGCAAAAGATTGCCTAAGTTTTTGACGGAGCAGGAAGTAGCAAGATTGTTGGCTGCACCCGATGAAAGTACGACCCTTGGATCCAGAGATAAGGCTTTATTAGAACTGATGTATGCAACGGGGATACGTGTGAGTGAGGTCATAAAATTACGCTTAAGCAATATTATTTTTGAACTGGAATGTTTACGTGTTATAGGTAAAGGTAATAAAGAACGCTTAGTACCTTTTGGTGAAGTGGCAAAGGAAGCTTTAAATGATTATTTAAATGGTCATAGACGAGATTTATTGGGGCAAAAGAATAAGGATATTGTTTTTTTGAATCGTTTTGGTAATCCTATCAGTAGACAAGGCGTCTGGAAGGTAATAAAGAAGTATGTACAAGCCACTAATCTCAAAGAGGATGTCTCACCTCATGTTTTGCGTCATAGCTTTGCCACACATTTATTAGAGCATGGTGCAGATTTACGCTTTATTCAAGAAATGTTAGGACATTCCAATATTACAACCACAGAAATTTACACACATCTTAATCAAGATTATCTACTAAAATCTTATCAAGCTTTCCATCCGCGTTCTCAAGTTTAAGGGGGGAGAGATTTATGAAGCGTGGTATTGTTATTGTTTTAGACAGTCTTGGTATAGGCGCGATGAAGGATGCAGAAGCTTATGGGGATAAGCTAAGTTATAATACTTTTTTGAGTGCTTTGAGTCAGGGCAAGTTATCAGATATTCCCAATTTATCGAGATTAGGCTTACCTGCTTTGGCAAGCAATCAAATCAATCAAAATACCAAGGCAATTACAATGCAACTCAACGAGCGTTCCAAAGCCAAAGATACCATAACAGGACATTGGGAGATGGTTGGGGTAAGGACAATGACACCTTATCCAACCTTTCCTAATGCCTTGCCTCAAGATGTCGTTGATTTAATTGAGCAAATATTTGCTAGAGAAATTTTAGGTAATGTTGTTGGTTCGGGTGTGGAAGTGATGAATACTTACGCCCCACTACATTTAAAGACGGCAAGACCTATTGTTTACACTTCTGTAGATAGTGTGATTCAAATTGCAGCTCATGAGGAAGTGATACCACTAGAAGAACTCTATCAAGCCTGCAAAAGATTGCATGATGCCTTACCTGAGATTTATAAAGTCGCTAGAGTGATTGCTAGACCCTTTGTGGGTGATGTAGAAAAGGGTTTTGAACGTACGCCAAATAGAAGAGATTTTTCAGTAAAAATTCCTAAGAATAATGCTTTAGAAGCACTAAGTGTTAAAGGGATTAAGACCTATGCCATTGGTAAAATAGGTGATATTTACGGTGGGTTTCAATTTACCGAAAGCATTCACACGAAGAGTAATGTTGATGGTATGCAGATTTTGGAGGCGTTACTTGAGCAAAAAACAGAAGGTTTATTTTTTGTGAATTTAGTTGAATTTGACTCAAAATATGGGCATAGGCGTGATGCAAAAGGCTATTTTGAGGCAATCAAACAATTTGATCGGTCATTAGATGATTTGTTAAAGCATTTAACAGATGAAGATTTTCTAATCATCACAGCTGATCATGGCTGTGATCCTCTAGCACATGGTAGTGACCATACGAGGGAAAAAGTACCGTTTATTCTTTATGCTAAAGCACTAGAAACATACTATGGGTACAAAGGAGAACGTGATAGTTTTTCAGTAATAGGTGAAGTGCTTATAGCGTTGTTTTCAAATGATTGGGAAAATTTAATAAGTCTATTTAATGAGAAAAGAGGTTAGTAACGTGTTTAACATACATCAATTTATTACAACCAAAAAAGAAGGAAACAATCATCTAAAAGGTGATATTACAACATTTATTGAAAAATTCATGACACATGAGGTCACAGATAATCAGATGTCTGCTTGGTTAATGGCAGTATCAATTGAAGGTTTAAGCTTCAAAGAATTAGTTGAATTAACAGAAGCAATGATTCATTCTGGAGAAGTCATGCAATGGCCAGAAAATATGAATCTTGTTGATAAGCATTCTACAGGTGGGGTAGGAGATAAAACCACACTTATCGTTTCACCGATTGTGGCTTCTTTGGGTATTCCTATGGTCAAACTCAGTGGTAGAGGCTTAGGACATACGGGTGGAACCATCGATAAGTTACTCAGTATTCCTCATATCAATTTAGAAAAATCCATAGAAGAGATTTTAGCTCAAGTCAAAGCACATCATCTTTATCTAGGTGCACAGACAAGTAATCTTGTACCAGCAGATAAAAGAATGTATGCACTTAGAGATGAAACAGCGACGATTAACCATATAGGCTTAATTGCAGCAAGTATTTTAAGCAAAAAAATTGCCACTGGCGCTAAAAGCTTTGTTTTTGATGTTAAGGTTGGCGTAGGCGCCTTTATGAAAAATTTAGATGAAGCGAGAGAGCTGGCGATGGCCTTAGTGGAATTAGGTAAATACTTTGGTAAAAAGGTTTCTGTTGTCTTATCTGATATGAATGAACCCCTAGGAAAAGCTATTGGTAATCAGCTAGAAGTCATAGAAAGTATTGATATTTTAAAAAATGCACCTTATTGTGATAAGAATTTAAAAGTGCTTTCATTAACTTTAGCCGCACTCTGTATTCTTAATTCAGATTACGACTGTGATGATTACAAAACAGCCTATCAATTAGCAGAAGGACAACTTGCAAATGGTCAAGCTTATCGTACTTTTATGCAAGTAATAGAGGCACAAAGTGGTAATTTAAGAGAGATGATGTTTGATGAGGCGGAATTTACTTGTGATTTTTATAGCACAAGCAATGGTATCATAAGTGAACTCAATGCCTTGACCTATGGTGAAATGAGTCATAGGCTTGGCGCTGGGCAGGTGTCAGTTGATCATACGATTTATCCTACTGCAGGCATTTTGCTGAACAAAAAAGTAGGGGATGAGGTCTTTGTGGGAGAAAATATAGCAAGATTATATTATAATATTGAACGCTCTGATTTTTTGAAAGAAGCTTTAAAAGAATTGGATCAAGCAACACTTACCAGTGAAACAGAGGTTACGAGAACAAGTATTGTATTAGACATTATTCAATAAAATAAAAAAATGACTGAGTTAAATCAAATATCTCTATAAGATACCTAGAGATATTGTTAACTCAGTCATTTTTATTGTAAATATTCTTTCAACATTTCACGATGTAAATTGGTTTGTTTTTTATATGACCTTGTGGAAAAAAAGATAATAATAAATAATGCAACCTTGAAAAGTAGTTTCAGTAGCATTTGTAAGATGCTTTTTTGAAAACTCGTATGAATATAATAGGTATGATTACTGACAAAAATCATCTTATTTTTTAATAATTTTTGAAGTAGTGTGTCAAGTGTTGCCTCACTCAATTGTGTCTTTACTAGTAGCGTGTCATAATTTATTGATGTACTCATGAGAAGAATGAGTATTCGTCTAACATCAGAATCTAGTAAAAGCAATAACTTTTTCATTTCATTGCCTCATTTTCTTTTGTTGCCAGGTTTACTCAAAGAAAGCTCTCTTAAGATGCTATCAATTGTAACTAAATCATCTTTGATGGCTTTAAGCTCTTTTTCATAGATAGATGCTGCCTTATCTAGGATGATGTAGGACTTTTTATAAGAGGCTTCCAAATGTTTTTCAGCTCTTTCCCAATAACCTTCGTAATCATCTTCAGCTTTTTCAAGATATTTTTTTAAGATATCTTCAGATTGCTTGCGTGCTGAAGTGAGGTTTTTAGTCGCTTCGGTGATACGTTTTGTGCTTTCTTCTTTACTACTTTCTACACGTGCTGAAATTTCTTCCTCAGCTTCATCATAGCGTGCTTGAATCTTTTTTTCTGTATTAGAAAGTAGTTGGTGTGATAAGATTTTGGCATCATTAATGATTAAATCAGCTTGAAGCATAGCATCGCCGATAATCTTTTGTACTCTGCTTTTGACCATAGAAAGAGGTTCATTACCATTTTCTTCTTCATTGGTACAGCCGGAAAGTTTAT
>CALIQN010000046.1 GCA_938044045.1 uncultured Peptococcaceae bacterium | reverse complement strand
TCAGAAAAGTTATTCATTTATATCATTCCTTTTAATTTGACTTTCTCTGACCTTTCCAAAATAATAACAAATCTAATAGCAGTCTTCAACCTGCCAACTACTTATTCAATAGTTCTTTATACTTATCTTCATATTTTTCAATATGGTATGGACTCTCATCCATTGAAAGGTTCTCAAGAACGATTTGTCCGCTATCTTTTAGCACAAGCTCAAATATCAATGAAAGAATTCTATAACGGCGTTCAAAGAGAGAATTGTTGGCACGAACATTATGCAAATCCTAGTTTTACATTGAAAAGTATCCACATTTTAGTAGAACAACTAAATTCCATTAATTTGGATGGTGATTTAACTGCAGTGGTAACGATCGTTGAAAATATAAGCAATAACCTTCACCTCTTTGTTAGCGAATTTGAGAGAATTAGTCATCAATAAAAAAGAAAATCACCATATATAGGAAACTATAATATGGTGATTTTCTTTTTATCTTAAAACTTAGAAGTGTTTCTTTCTAAAATTTCGAAAACACATCATGTATAACTTTTTTTCCACTTCTTCGTACAGTTTCATAAGCCAAAACATCAAGCGCATCTAAAACATCAGGCGCATGATAATTTAATTCACCTTTAGCTACAGATAGCTCTGTACAGCCTAGAATAATTTTTTGTGCACCTCTCTCTCTAAGGGTATTAATCATCGTTTCAAAATCATTTTCATTAACACGGTTACCCTTTTTAATAGTATCATAAATGATACTCATTACAATAGCCTGTTCCTCCTTAGAAGGTATTATTGGCTTTAAGTTGTTTTTTTCTAAATAAGTTTGATAAATTTTTGTTTCTAAAGTACCATCTGTTGCTAATATCCCAATATTTCTGTATGAAGCATAATTTTTAACAACAAACTTTATTGTTTCCTCAACAATATTGACAACTGGAATACCTACATTTTCTTGTAAATATTCATAGAAATATTGTGCTGTATTACAAGCAATTGTTACAAATTCACACCCTAATGCTTCCATAATATGAACATCTGCTAATAAATCTGGTAACGGACTTTCAGAAGATTTTCCTAGTATATATGCCGTTCTATCAACTATCGTTGCATGACTATAAAGCATGATATTAATATGATCTTGATCTTTGTCAACATCCGTGAATTCAAATACACGTTTTAAATAGTACGCACCTGCCATAGCACCCAATCCACCAATTACACCTACAGCATTTTTCATCATCTCACCTCATTAAGAAAGGTAATCTGTATATTTTATAATACGTTCCTTGACTTTTTCCAAACCTAAAAGTTGTTGTACTGCCCACAAATCAGGTGCATTTTGACGCCCTGTAATTGCTATACGAAGAACACTTGTCAAATCAGCTATGCTTCCTTTAAAAAGTTCTGGTGATTTTTTATATTCCTTCATTTTAACAGCATAACCTTCTTTATCTGCATATTCTTTAATACGCTCAAACCAAAGACTATTATCATCTGAAAAATTATAAAACTCCAAATAATCCTCAAGAATCATTCTAGCATCTTTTGTACTGATACTTTCAGGCAACTTATCTTCAATTTTATAGGTTTCATCAAAAAAATATCCTATATGATTTGCTATTTGACTTGCACAAACTAAATCTTTACGAGGTTTATTTCCTGAGCGTCCTATATCTAAAACCTCTTTTAAAACAGCTTGATTCTCTGTATATATATCATGAAGTTCACCATTATAATTTTTTGCCCACGAAATTAAAAACTCTGCCAATTCATCTTTCGATTTTTTAGCAAGCACCTCTTTAGAGATATTATCCAATTTTTCTAAATCAAGAAGAGCACCAGTATTTCCCATTTTACTAAGTTTTAGAGAAAATTCCTCTAAAGGCAAATCATAATTCTGTAATCGCCATTCTTCATAATTTGAATTTAATAAAGTCATAATATACTCTCGTACACTATCTGGGTGATAACCTAATTCAATATAATAAGATAATGCTGATTCTGGATCTTTTCTTTTTGAAAGTTTACGTTTGACACCTTCATCTATTTTCATTAAATGCGTAGAGTGGCAATAATGTGGTATAGGAAAGTCTAATGTTTCAAACAATTCTATATGAATAGGTAAGGTTGCCAACCATTCTTCCCCTCTAATAACATGAGTCACTCGCATAAAATGATCGTCAACAACATGTGCAAAATGATAGGTTGGGATGCCATCGACTTTGAGTAAAACCACATCTATATTATTAGGATGAATTATGACTTGTCCTCTAATCTCATCTTGAATGATTCTAGTTTCATTAATATCGCCTTGAGATAAAAATCGTAAAGTCCATGGCATACCTGCCTTAATTTTAGCACAGATTTCCTCATAAGTTAAATTCCTATCGGTTGCCCACTTGCCATAATATCCTGTTAATAATTTTTTTTCTTTTTGTTCCATACGAATTTTATCTAATTCTTCTGGCGTAACAAATGATGGATACGCTCGCCCTATGCTCACTAAATATTTTGCTACAATATGATAAATATCTTTACGTTCACTTTGACGATAAGGTCCGTAACTTCCTTTTTCTCCAGCTAAGGTGACACCTTCATCGAAATGTAACCCAAAGTACTCAAGCGACTTAATAATAAGTTCTTCTGCTCCATCCACTTTCCTTTTATCATCAGTATCTTCTATGCGCAATAAAAATTTTCCCTTTGATTGATGAGCCAATCTTTCATCTGCAAAAGCACCATATAAATTACCTAGATGAATGAAACCAGTTGGACTTGGACCAAGTCTAGTTATCATTTCACCCTCTAATAAATCTCTCATGGGATAACGAGATTCCAAGTCACTCAAAGTCTCTGTAACATTTGGAAATAATAAATCTGCAAGTTTTTCCTTTGACATCAAATTCTCCTTTATTCAAATGCATTTATAAAATGATGATATGACCATTCCTTATCTAGATATGTCACTGCCAAAACATCAAAGCGACATAAACTTTCTATTTGTTTGTAGTAGAGATATTTCTGTGCTGCTTTTTTGCATCGTTCTATTTTCGTCTTATTAATAGTTTCTTCTGGTCGCCCAAATGTGATATCTCTTTTGGCTCTTACTTCAATAAACACTAAATAATCTCTATCCTTAAAAATAAGATCTATCTCACCATCTTTAGTATAATAATTAGCCTCTATAAATTGGTAGCCCTTCTTTTTTAAATAACATTTTGCTCTATTCTCAGCTTCCTTGCCAAATGCTCTTCTTGAGAACATTTTATTCTGTAAGATAAGCATCAACCGCTTGACTGATAGTTTTTCCTTCAGCCATATCACTAAAACTTGCTATTGCTAGAGCCATGAGCTTACCTTTATTTTTTACATTTTGTTCAATACCATTGTTTTCAGCAAGTGCTTTAATCTTAGGTAAAAGATCTATTGAAGAAATACTTTGTGGAAGATAGCTTTTAAGTACTTCTAATTCCAGTTTCAATTCTTCTTGAATCTCCGGACGACCTTTTGATAAAGCAATAGTCTCTTCTACTTGTTTAACCATTTTTCTAAACACTGATATAATAGTTTTTTCATCTATTCCTTGTTCACCCTTTTCTTTTTTTTGATAAACAAGCTCAGATAAAACATTAGTCAATACTCTATTTTTCAAACTATTCTTTTCTTTTAATGCCTGCATCTTTTCACTTCTTAAACTCTCATAATTCATCCTGAGCATCTCCCTTTAGAATCGTTTCTCTTAATGCTACCCATAGGCCAAAAACAAATGCCCATACTCCTACTAAAATCATTACAACATATGGCATGAGTAGAGATAGGGTTATTATACATATAATAAGTGCTATTTTTCTTTTAACAACACGTTTCCCTCTGCCATGACATTTTTGACACACTAAATTAGTATCCTTTAAGATACGCTCTGCGCTAACTATTTTTTTCCCCTTACAATCAGGACAGACACTATCTCTTTCCCAAATTTCTTCAACTAGCCGTCCCCTTTGTCCATCTTCTACTTTTCCACGAATTAATCCGTCAACTTCTTCAGTAATTGATGTATCTGGAGCATAATTTTCATAAGTCATCGTGACTTTTTTTCTAATATAACCCTTCCCTTGACAAGTAGGACAAGAAACATTTTCATCAAACTCAGGCACTTCTTCAGCACTAATTCCACTGCCAAGACAAGCTTCACAAGGTGAATTAAGGGAACGAAACCAATTTACTACACGTCCCATAGATAATCTCTCCTCCCTATTAATCTATATCAAAATACTGATTATATGCTCTTTCTTGACCCATAGTAGAACTTTCACCATGACCTGGGAAAATAATGGTATCATCAGGAATATCTTTTAAACGTTCATTGATTGAAAGAATTAATTCGGTATAGTTTCCACCTTTTAAGTCCGTACGTCCAATAGTACCTTTAAACAAGGTATCTCCTGTAAAAAGCCATTTCATTTTTGGTATATAAAGACACACTCCTCCTTGAGTGTGACCTGGTGTAGCTATTACTTGAATTTCATAGCCTAAAAAATCTAAAATTTCATCACCTACAAGTACCTGTTCGACCTCTTGTACTTTATCGAGTGAGGATGCTAGTCCAAAGCCTAGATTACCATCTTTTAATAACCCTAAATCCCCCTGATGAATCAAAAAAGGAATTTTATATCTCTCTTTAAGATAAGAAATCGCTCCAATATGATCAAAATGTCCATGGGTATTAATAATCATCTTAGGCTGTATACCTTTAGCTTCAATAATTTCTGATAACCTTTCACCTTCATCACCAGGATCAACTAAAAAAGCTACTTTATGCATAGGCTCATAAATAATATAACAATTTTCTTCAAGCATACCTGTCGGAACAATTAATAACTCAAGCATTCTAACCTCCTAAAATTTCCGTCTAGAATCTAATAAAATAGTAACCGGACCATCATTTATAGCATAAACTTGCATATGTGCTTGGAATAATCCTGTTTTTACTGTATAGTGGTCTTTTTTGAGCTCATCACAAAAAATATCATAAAACTTTTTGCCCTCTTCCCCACTAGCAGCAGAGGAAAAACTCGGTCGGTTACCTTTTCTAACATCACCACATAAAGTAAATTGAGAAACG
>CALIQN010000045.1 GCA_938044045.1 uncultured Peptococcaceae bacterium | reverse complement strand
AAGTTCACCACGTCCTGCCACTCTAAACATATCTGCACTATCGGTTTCATTGATTTGAAGGGCAATATCACTTTCTGTTTCCTTCAAAAGACGAGCCAAAAGCTTACGACTGGTCACAGGCTCACCATCACGTCCAGCAAAAGGTGAATTATTGACCAAAAATAGCATTTCTAAGGTTGGTTCTTCAATAGAGATAAATGGAAGGGGATCGAGTTTACCGACTTCGCAGATGGTTTCTCCGACTTCAATTTCACCTAAGCCGGCAATAGCGACAATCTCACCAACACTAGCTCTTTCAGTTTCAACTTGTTTGAGTCCCTTAAAACTATAAAGTTTGGTAATCTTCGCTTGATGCACCTTGCCAGAACGATTCATCATAGCAACACTCTGTCCTGCTTTGACTTCACCACGATTGATGGTACAAATCGCAATTTTACCCACAAAAGAACTATAGTCCATCAAGGTAATCTGCGCTTGTAAAGACCCCTCTTCTTCACCCTTAGGTGCAGGGATATTTTCAATAATTGTTTCAAATAAAGGCACCATATCACTGCCAAGGCTCTCTTTATCCAAAGAAGAAAGTCCACTAAGTCCAGAGGCATAGACGACTGGAAATTCTAGTTGATCCTCAGTGGCATCAAGGTCGATAAATAAGTCAATCACTTCATCTAGAACTTCATCTGGACGCACAAAAGGTCTATCCATCTTATTGATAACTACAATAGGCGTTAAATGTGCTTCTAGAGCCTTTTTTAAGACAAAACGTGTCTGTGGCATACAACCTTCAAAGGCATCTACCACAAGTAAAACCCCATCCACCATGCGCATGATACGTTCAACTTCGCCACCAAAGTCAGCGTGCCCTGGGGTATCCACAATGTTAATCTTATAATCTTTATAATCAATTGAGGTGTTTTTCGCTAAAATGGTAATCCCTTTTTCTCTTTCCAAATCATTGGAGTCCATCACACGCTCAACCACTTGTTCATTATCACGAAAGGTCCCACTTTGGCGAAGCATCTGATCGACTAAGGTTGTTTTACCATGGTCAACATGGGCGATAATAGCGATATTTCTGATATTTTCTTTTACTAACATTTTAATTCTCCATTTTTTAAAACTAAGAAGCCAGCCAAGTTTCCTTGACTGGCTCTATATTCTTACTTTGCTTGTGCAACAGCTTCAGTTGATGCACTATCTCGCTTACCAACTTCACGGTCTTTATAAAAACCGCAAGAAGGGCAAACATGATGTGGCATTTTCGGTTCTTGACAGTTTGGGCAAGTCATCGCTTTTGTGACAGTTAATGTTGACCAAGCACTGCGTTTTTTGTGTGTTCTTGATTTAGAACGCTTATGTTTTTGTACACCCATTTCTTACACCTCCCCGTCTTGCTTCAGTTGGGCAAGCTTTGCCCAACGCAAATCTTCTATCTTATCTTCTACAACTTCCACTATCTCACAACCTGTCTCACAAACAGGTGCTAGCGGTAATTTTTCTAAAAGGCTATCTATCACAAGGGGCGAAAAATCATAGAGCATTTTGTCATATACCCAATATTTCTCCCCTAGTTCACCAAAAGCCATATCCTCATCTTCAAAGCGATTAACCTCTCCTTGAAAAATAAGAATTTCATCTATCTGGCTTTCTACCTCATAGACTAGTGGTGTTAAACACCTTCCACAACGTGCCTTTAACGTTGCCTCTACCCTTGCTTTTAAAGCAATCTCAAAAGCAAGCGCCTTTAATTCTCCCTTAAAAACAAGAGAACCTACAAGCTCATAGCCACCATGGCTAAAGCCTTCGGTTGACAAAGAAAAAGGGAAAGTCCTACCCAAACGTCCTCTAACCTTTGATAAATCATAAACTAACTGCATAACTCCTCCAAGGCAAGTAGAAAGTAAGCCCTTAACCCAAATTATTATAACGAGAGACGATTTGTTTGTCAATACTTTAAAGAAAATACCTTTCTCATTGCTCTTAGATAGTCTAATATGCTATGCTTAAAGCACTAAGGAGGTCTGAATAATGAACTTTGAAAAACTATTTATTAATGGTGAATGGATAGATGGTGCCAGTGGCAACTTTATCGAAGTCCTTGATGTTGGGACCAAAGCAGTCATGGCACGTGTCCCTAGAGGTAATGAAGAAGATGTTAATCTCGCTGTTAGTGCTGCTCTAAAAGCTCAAGAAGCTTGGCAAGAGAAAACGCCAGAAGAACGTATTGCCTATGTCCAAAAAGCCCTTGACTATCTAAGAGCACACCAAGATGGAATCACAGATATTGAAATTAGTGAACTTGGTCAACCTTATGATTGGACACATCAAACCCATGTGTTGAGAAATTTTTCTCGCATTGAAAGCTATTTAGAAGTCGCGAAAAATTTCCAATATGAAAGAGGCACCAGAGAAAGTACGCTCCGCTACGAACCAGTTGGCGTCGTCGCTTGCCTCACCCCATGGAATTATCCTCTTGGGCAAGTGGTACAAAAGGTTATCCCTGCCCTTTTAGGTGGTAATACCATCGTTTTAAAGCCTAGTCAACATACCCCTCTAACGGTCTATTATATGTTAGAGGCTTTTCGACAAGCAGGCTTGCCTAAAGGTGTCTTTAACCTGGTTACTGGTGCTGGTAGTGAAGTCGGTCATTACCTTACCTTGCACAAAGATGTTACTATGGTCTCTTTCACTGGTTCCACCAGTGCAGGCAGACAGGTGGGTCGAGAATCCCTTTCCACCATCAAAAAATTCTCTCTTGAATTGGGTGGTAAATCTCCTGCCCTCTTTTTACCTCATGCTGATTATGATAAATACTTGCCGATCGTTGCCCAATCTTGTTTTTCCAATAGTGGCCAAACCTGTGCTGCCTACACAAGATTAGTTGTACCGGAGTCAGATTATACAGAAGTTATTGGTAAACTTGCCCCTATTGCTCAAACTTGGCAAGCCGGTCTACCTCGAGATAAAGGCACTAAACTCGGTCCCCTTATCAACCACCAAGCCTTCCTAAAAGTCAAAGGCTATATCGAAAAAGGACTAGCAGATGGCGCACAACTTCTCTTTGGTAATATCCCTGTCGATGATGGTAAAGACATCATTGGCCCAACAATTTTTGGCAAGGTCACCCCAGAGATGAGCATCGTCCGTGATGAAATCTTTGGCCCTGTTCTCGTCATTCAAACTTACACTACCCTAGAAGAAGGGATTTGCCTTGCCAACGATACCAATTATGGTCTGGCTGCAGCTATCTTTGGTGCCCCAGAAGAAGCCATAGCTGCATCAAAACGTCTAAAAGCTGGTCAAATCTATCTCAATAGTGGCGTCCGTGACATTATGGCACCATTTGGTGGCTACAAAGAAAGTGGCCTTGGTAGAGAAGGTGGCCCTATGGGCTTTGAAGAATTCTTAGAAGTCAAAGCTGTCTTTATTGATTAATCCTCAAAAAAGCTAGTCTCCTATAAAGAGACTAGCTTTTTATTATTTTACATCGCCATCATTAAATGGATCGCCACATTCTGGACAGAATTTTGGTGGGGCTTTGGGATCACTTGGTTCCCAACCACACTTATCGCACTTGTATTGTGGCACGCCTTGTGGTTTTGGCTGACCACACTCCATGCAGAATTTACCTTTATTCTCAGCACCACAAGCACATGTCCATGTATTTTGTGCTGCTGGCTTTGGTTGCCCACATTCCATGCAGAACTTCGATGTATTGCCACCTGCACCACAGGCACAAGTCCAAGTATCGCCACTTGGCGCTTGTGGCGTAGGTTGTACTTGTTCACCTTGAGGTGCTTGATTTGCCTGTGCTGCGGCATTTTGTCTTGCGCCCATCTCATAGAGACTGCCTAGGTTCATCCCACCAGCATTTTGTGTCATATTCATCCCCATAAATGCCATTGCTGAACCTGCACCCTGATTGGCGGCTGCACTTTTCATCGCTTCAGCAGTGGCACCAGTCATATGTGCTGCGGCAAAGGTTGGATTGCTCAACGTTTGGAAGTTTTGAATCTTTTCTTCGTCTTCCGGTCTTGCTTTAACACTAGAGACCCCAAAAGAAACAATTTTAATCCCACGTCCCCCGCTCCATTTTTCTGACAACACCTCATTTAAAGCGTCAGCAATATCATTGGTATAAAGTGGTAGGGCATCATAAGGAATTCCCTTGAGAGAAATTTTTGCCAAGGCTGGTTGTAAGGCTGTAAGGAGTTCAGACTTTAACTGACTATCAAGGCTATCTCTTGTAAAATCTTCTGACACATTAGCAGCAATATTGGTATAAAAAGAAATTGGATCAACAATACGATAGCTGTACTCCCCAAAACAACTAATATAGATGGTCATATTAAGATTGATAGCATCATCTTTAATACGGAATGGTACCGCTTGTGGGGTGCCATATTTATTGCCCATGAGTTCACGTGTATTGACATAATACACCACTTGCATCTTTGGCGCTTCACCACCAAAGGTAAAACGTTTCCCAATATTTTTGAAAACTTCTTTTACATTAGTGCCCAAGTCCCCGGAAAAAATAGAAGGTTCTGTTGAACTGTCATACACGTATTCACCAGGTTCAGCACAAATATCAACAACCTTACCTTGTTCGCTAATGATCATACATTGCCCTGGTGCAACTGCAATCACAGAACCATTAGAGATGACATTTTCATCACCTTTAGTATTGCTTGAACGAGAAGTTGTTTTTTTTCTCCCTTTTGTCATTAAAACATCAGCAGGCAAGGCATCACAGTAAATAAACTCTTTCCACTGATCCGCTAAAACGCCACCTGTTGCGCCAGTAATTGCTTTTACTAATCCCATAATCATTCTCCTCTTTTTTAATTTTTTACTTCATTAAAACTTACCCGAAGACCCCCCATGTCTGGTACCAGATGAACCAATATGTGTTGATGTCCCACTGCTACTGCTAGACTTTGGTCTTTCTGTTCTTTGTATCGTATGATATAAAAAATGCTCATCTTTAATTGGTATGGTTAAACTATTTTGAAGAAGATAATTACTGGCTTCAGGCATACATTTCACCGTCTCTAAAGCCTTTTTATCTACTCCTGTTCTAAAAAAACCCGCTGCACCACCAAGCCCTAAGGCAATAAGTCCCATCAGCCCCACTGGTTTTTCACTTTCTGCCCCATCGGCATATAGGACATTACCATTTTTTGCCTCAGTAATAAAGTGATCTGCTTCTGTTGTAAAAACGCTAAAAGCTTTAAAATAATCATCTTTTCTTAAATAATCAAGCGGCTTTTCCATGAGTTTGTCTAAACCATAATCTGTAAAAGCGGTAATACCAAAACCGGTCGTACTAACGGCAAAATCTCTATCCTCTTTGCTCAATAAAAGCAAAACGCCATCAGGACGAAAACCATTGTAGTCATAATAATCATCAGCATAGGCAGTCGCTGTTTTACCCTCTAAAGCGTTCACTGTTACAATGACAACATCGACATTTAGCCTATCACTGACTTCATCTAATTGTGCACTTAAAGTCGCAACTTCATCCTCTGTCAAATAGCCCGCCTCATCTATGAGATGACTTTCACCTGCCAATGATGTTAGTGGTAAACTACCTAACATCAAGAGGAATAAAAAGAGGATTACACTTATCTTTATCTGTTTCATCATTGCCTCCTAGCTTAAGCCAGCCTAAAACATAAACCAACTGATCAAAAAGGCTATTGGTGCCACAATACCTGCACGAAGGCCGACATACATCCAATAACGCTTTTTGTCCATTGGCAAATCACCCACAAATTTTCCTGTTTGTCCATTCATCGCAAAAACATATTTGTCCCCTCTATAAGTGGTATTTAAAATCCAGACTGGATAGAGCGCATATTTTGCCTTTGAATTAGACAAACGAATTGAGGAGCCTTCAACGGCGACGGTTGTTGCATCTGTTATAGAGGCTCTAAACATCTCCTCTGTACTCTTCTTGATACGATTGTTGGCACGAGTAATGCTTTTTTCTTCATCCACATCATACTTATCTGCCATATAGCCTGCAAGATAAGCGGTTTCAAAAGGTTTTAGTCCATTTAAATCAAAAGGCTCAATGGCCTCCATCAAATCATCAGCCATCTTGCTCGAACCATCTACAGGCACATTATTAAAACTCATTTGCCCAGAGCGTTTTACGGCATAATGGCTTGTCTTTGTATAATTATACTGTGAATCACTATAGCTATTGACCCTAGTCACTTTAAAGAGCATATCAGCATCAACATCAGCATCAAAGAGCCAAAACGGGACATAAATCCCCTTGATTTCATCGATGTGATTTTCATCAGTGAAAGCCTTTGGTAAAAGCTTCTTCCCTTTAAGGTGCTTTTTTAAATTTTCCTTGGCTGCCTTCTTATCCAATTGGAAGGGAATGACATAATCTGGTTTGAGCATCCCTGAAAATTGGTTCATCACAACCAGGGTATTGCCACAATAGGCACATTCTGTTGCCGCCATGTTTATGTCTCCAACAATTTCTGCTCCACAGGATTTACAGTTATAAAGACAAAGATTATCTTTTTCTGCTTCTGACCATTGACTGCCACCATGTATTTCCCAATCCATCACAGATGGGGTTTCTAGGGTTTGGTTTAAAACCTCATCTCTCGCACGCATCGCCTCTACATCAAATTCTGAATCACAATATGGACATTTCAATTTTTGTAAATTAGAATCAAAGTTTAAGCCACCTCCACAAGAAGGACATTTATTTTCTTGTAAAATAGACATGGAACCACCCTTTCTTAAAATGACTGAACTGTTAATTCTCTTTATTTATTATAACCCGTAATCTATAAGACATCAAGAAATTTATATAACCTACCAAAAAAGTGTAGCCAAATTTTCATTTGACTACACCTTTAATTTTTATCACTCTATTTTTATTTTGGTGCTTGAACAAGTTTTTTAAAGTCTTCCAAGCTCATTTTTCCTGAAACATTGAGACGAGGGAGTTCCATCTTATCTACCCCTCTTTTGGCACGTTTTGGCACACAATTTACTGCCATTCTAACGCCTTGTTCCTTTAAGACTTGCTTGATAGAACCAGAGGATTCGCCATAAGGATAAGAAAATACATACTGTTTAAAGCCATTGTCTTCTAAAATACGCTTTGCATCACTTAGATCCTCACGAACATCAACTGTAAAATCTTGTGCTAAAATTGACTTTCCATTAAAAAGAAAATGTCGATCATAGGTATGAGATTGAAACTCAAAAACCCCTTTCATCTTCTGCATTTCGGTTAGGCTACAATGGCTGCCACCATAAAAGCCTAATTTGAACATGTTTTCATCAATACCACCAATAGCAGATACAATGGTAAACTGAGTTGCTTTCAAGCCATAATATTGTAAGATTGGAAAAGCAATATCGTAATTACTACGATAACCATCATCCATGGTGATGACGACCATTTTCCCATTATTTGCCAATTTTCCATCCAAATAAGCCTCTAACTCTTGAAAAGTCAAAGTCTTATAGCCATTTTGAGCCAAATAATTCATTTGTTCATTAAAGCTATTTTTGGAAACTGTAATCGCATTGGTGTCATTGCCAGTTGTAAAATGATGATACATTAAAATAGGAATACCAGGATCTGTGGCAGCGGCTGCCGGCTTAGCAATGAAGCATAAACAAATTAAAAGGCCTATTGTAAGTAGTTTTTTCATTCTTCTCCTCCTTTTTTTCTAATTATAACAAAAATTGTCATCTTTTTATAGAGCCTATTTAACTGTTAATACTTTTTTTCCCAATGCCAAAAGACCTAAGCAAAAGAGTGCGATTGCCACAACCGCTCCCCCTGGACTGATTTCAATATAATAAGAAAGCACTAAACCACTCATCATATAAAGCACACCGAAGCCAGTGGTAAAAATAATCATATGCCTATAGCTCTTTGCCAAACACAAGGCAGAAACAGCGGGTAACACGATTAAAGAAGACACTAAAAGTGCACCTATCATCTTTGCTGCCATTGCTACTGTCAGGGCTGCCAAAATAGTATATAACGTACTAACCACCTTGACTTTAACCCCTAAAATATAAGCAAAGCTTTCACTGAGTGCCAAATTGGCTAAGGCAGTGTAATACACCAAACTATAGCTACCTACTAAAATAAAAATGATAAAAGAAACGATGACATCCCATAGGCTCACCGAAGCAATACTCCCAAATAAATAAGATTCTAGACTGCTCCCACTCGGCAAAAACCCAGAAATAATTGCAGCCAAACCCAAGCCTACACTCGTCACGATAGCTGTTGCCATATCGCCATAGCCCAAAAAGCGTTTTCTGACTCGCTCAATAGAAAGCCCTGCTAAAATACAAATCCCCACTGCCCCCAAAACAGGGCTAAAGCCAAACACTAAGCCCAAGCCAACGCCAGCCAAGGAAACATGAGACATTGCTTCTCCTAGCATACTTGTCTTGCGACTCACCATAACCACGCCAATGAGAGGAATGGTCAGAGATAAAAAAATGCCTGCTAAAAGGGCACGTTGCATGAAATCATACTCAAACAACGACCTAACCTCCCCTCTCTCAGCTCATAATGGGCATCAATTGGACAAGACAGTTTGATCTCATTGATTTCATGGCTCACCATGACAATCGTTTTACCCTCTGCTCTAAGCTTTGTCAAAAGGGTAAAAAACGTCTTTTTACTCTCTTTATCGACACCGACTGTTGGCTCATCAAAAATATATAATTTTGGTGTTTGAAGTATCGCACGCATGAGCATGACACGTTGTTTTAAGCCACCTGATAACGTGTTAAATTTTGCTTTTTGATAAGCTTTTAAGCCAAATTCTTCCAACGCTTGTGCGACACGGACATAGTCCTTTTTTCTAGGAACTTTCAAATAACCAAAAGAACGATAGAGACCAAAAACAATAAATTCCTCCACAGTAATTGGTAAAGTCACCTGTTTCATCGTTTGCAACTGTGGTACATAGCCTACCTTTGCCAAAATTGCCTCATTTGGCATCAATACACCAAAAAGGCGAACCTGTCCCATAGAAGGAGACAGTTCGCCTAGTAGCAATTTGAGAAAGGTAGATTTTCCTGAGCCATTGGCCCCAGAGATGAGCACACATTCCCCCTGTCCAACTTTAAAATCAAGATGGGACAGCAGACTATTCTCACCGTAAGAAAAACTCAAATCCTCTACACTTATCATGATTTACCCTCTAAACCTTGGTATAAGGTCTCTAAATTCTCACGCATAATTATCTCATAAGTCAATTCATCAATACTTCTGCCCTGTGGTAAATACTCCATCGTATCTAAAGGCAAGGCCTTGCCCCCAAGTTCACTGGCAATAGTATCCGCCCCTTTTTTGTCACCACCAAGCTCATAAAATACCGTCTTAATTCCTTTTTCCTTGGCAAATTGGATAGTATCCTTAATTGCTTTAAGGCTTGCACTATCTTCAGCATTGGTATTTTGAATGGCCTTTTGTACCAAGTCAAAATCTTTGGCAAGATAGGCAAAGGCACCATGGGTAACTATAAATGTCTTACCCTTAAATGGGGTAAATTTATCCTTATATTCATGCTCAAGCTTAGAAAGATTACGTACTGCCAACACCTTATTTTCTTCAAAGCTATCTTTTTTCTCCGGATAAAGCTCAGATAAGGTCGTATTAATCTCTGCTAGATAGGCTTTAGCATTGCTAAGAGAGATAAAACTATGTGGATCCATGATGCCTTCAATCTCTTCTTTAGTCTGAACTTCACGCCCAGCACCAAAGTCCACACTCTCTCCATCAACTTTTAAGGTGTAAGGCAAGTGCTCATCACTTTTTTCGCTCAACGCAAGGGACCATTCACCTGTTGCATCTTTGGGTAAGGTGAAACTAATCTTACCATCATTGTGTGCCATTTCTAAGAGATAAGCTTGACCATTCTTTACCTCAAAGGTCGCCTTTTGAGCAACAGGAAATTTTTCTTCTTTAGAAGCTGATAAGATGAGACTTTCTTTTGGATTAGCTTCATTAAAAAACAAGACTTCAAGATTTTTTTCATGAGTATGCCCAAATTCAAAGGTATAGGTTTTTCCTCCTTGAAGTGATAAAGTAGAAAGATAATAGGTCTTAAGTCGCTTTGCCAAGCCATCTTCAGTGATTACAGGCACACGCTCAGATAAATCCACAATTTTTAACTCAGGTAAACTCTCTTTTTCCTTGTCTAACCAAGCCTCCATCCCAGCGCCATTGACAAACAAAACCTTAGCCTGCGAAAGATTGGCAATATCCTTTGCGGTTGGCTCCCAAAAATGCGCTCCCTTATCTAGGGGCATAAAAACTTTTACAGGTACCTTATCCCCCACCACTTCTTTCGTCAAAAGGTAGATAGGATAAAAAGAGGTATAAATCACTTCTTCTTGTGTGTCCTCTTTAGTGCTTCCACAACCAAAAAGCCCCAAGGCAAAAATACAAACGACTAAAAAAATGCTCAATGTGCGTTTCATCATAACCTCTATTCAAAAATTTCTTCAATAATAGCCTTTTCTGGTGTACTTGCCTCAATAAAAGTTGGATCATTTTCAGGGGTTGCAAACATCTCTTCTATGGTTTGACCCGCTTTAAAATGGAAGTGAGGGTAGCCTTCTTCTCCGTGAAGGTGACTAAAAGCAATATAGGTATATGGTGTCTCACCATTTGCCTTAAAAATCGCCCATTCTGTTTGATCGCCACCACGTGGTGCCATTTTTTTCTCAACAAAAAGATATTTTGCCAAATTATCTTTACCATCTTTTAATAAGACTTCGTTATCCGTGATTTCTATGTTCGTGATTGCTGTTTTAAGACGATTTTCAATCACTTTAATGTAGCTAGCAACTTCAACATTTTCTTCCTTGGCTTCTAATGCTGCTTGCGCCTTAAACGCCTCAGAATTAATAAAGTTATTCATGCTGACCCATTTTCCTTGCCACATTTTAAGTGTTGGTTGATCACTCATTGCCTCGTCATCATGATCTTTCGCCCCTTGATCTTCATGCTCTACCACTGGTGCCGAAGGTGCTTCCTTCTCCTCTGCTGGTGTATTGCCACAAGCACTCAAAAACGATGTAGATAGCAAGAGCAGGCTTAAGGCTAGTGATAATTTTTTCATGAATAACATCTCCTTAAATAAAGTTTGCTAAAAGCAACTTCCATTATAACACCAAAATGCATTTTGTCAATTCAGAAACTGAAGTATAGAACAAAAAAAGACAGCCTAATTAAGCTGTCTTTTTCTCTTATGATAACAACCTTGGAATCATTCACTTGCTACAATCTAATCATTTGCCATTTTTTATCACATAACTTACACCCATGCTATACCCTATGACTGTACCATCTTTATAAGTATAGGGTGCTAAATCAAGGGGGCAGGTTTTCTTGTCTTTCTCAAAAGTCTGAGGGTCAATTTCTTTTAACCATTCTTCTTGTAAGGCCATCATCTCCTTAGCATTTGGATAATTTTTAGCAAAAAAGCGATTAAACTGCCAACGTGTCCAACGTTCAGATAAAGAAAGCCCCTCTGTCTTTTTCCCTCTTGGTAAGCTAAGCTTATTTTCCTTTTCATAAACTTTCCCTACCGCCTCTAAGGTGGTAGAAGCCGTTGGTGGAAAAGTCAATGTTCGGGCAATACTATTGAAATAAGCCTCTGCCTCTTGATAAGTGGGTTTGCCTGAATGCATCACCACATCTTGATGCTTTTTTAAAACACTTCGATAATTTTCGATATATTGTGCCACACTCAAATCCTCTGGGTAAGCGTCTGAGGCGACAGGAACATGAGAGATAAAAGCACCAACCAAGACAACAATTAAAAGCACGCCTCCTATAAATACTTTCCTTACCATGAAAATCATCCTCTCTATGATAACTATGCGATAACTATAGTATTTTACAGTCAACTAAAATTTTTAAACGTAAATAAAAAAGACACCTTAGTAGGTGTCTCTCTCAAAATTAAACAGCAAGTCAAGACGTCAGTCTATATAATCCTTA